>CAZNZH010000087.1:0-11647 GCA_964577445.1 uncultured Myxococcales bacterium | reverse complement strand
TGCAGCTCCTTGCGGGCCTTGCTTTTCGCCGGCGCGGGCGCCTCCGTGAGCACATCGGCGCGCCTCACCCCCGCCTCGCCCCCATAAGGACCCTCCGCAGACGTGCCGGGACCGCTGTACGGGTCGACGCCGGCCTTGAACTGGAGCCGGCCGTCGATCATCTCAGCCACCGCGTCGCCGGGCGCGCCCGCCCCCGCCTTACCCGCAGCGCCGGCCACGCCACGCTGAGGCCCGCTGGCCGCCTGCTCGACCAGCTCGTCGATGAGGCCCGCCTCCTGACCGCCGGCCACGACGGCGGTGTTGGCGTCGGCGAACCCGTCGCCATCGCGCGCTGCGCCGCCCGCGCCCTCCGATTTCGTGGGCGGTTTCGGGAGAAGCCGCGCTTGCGCGTCTCCTACAGGCTTCGCTTCGATGGCTGCGAGCTCGTCGGCGATGTCCAGGACCGGCGCCGACTCCGCGAACTGAGCGCGCTCCTCCGTAGCCCCGCCCTCCTCCGGCGGCGCCCCAGGAGCCGACGCCGCCGGGGCCGCTTGCTCCTCGCGGCTCATCGCCTTGGGCGCCTCCGCTCCATCGGACATCGCGCAGGAACCGACCGCGAGCACCCACGCCGCAATCACCAGGCGTCGCATCACGCTTCCTCCGTGCGCTCACCGCGCGCTCGCCAGCCGCTGACCAGCGCGACCGCGGCGAGCACCCCGATGGCCACCCCGCCCTCGGCCGGCGCGATGCCCCAGCCGATCGCTCGCACCAGCAGCGACGCCAGCCCCAGCACCAGCATCGCCTTCTCGCGCCCCGCCAGCGCCTCGCCGCGCGCGCGGCGCCGCACGACCGCGGCCAGCAAGAGCAGCGACAGCAAGCCGAGGACGACGCCGAGCCCCGGGCCCGGCGTGGCGATGAACGAGAGGCCCACCGACAGCGCGTCTTCGGTCGGGTCGTGGACGGCCCAGGTGAAGAGCAGCTCTTGGAACTCCTGAGAATCCGGCAGCGAAAACGGCACCTCGAGGCCGGGCGTCGGCTCGTAGGTCCGGTGGAACTCGAACGCCTCACCCCGCTCGAGCTCCGTGGAGACGCGCCACAGGCTCATCCGCGCCGGCGCGCGCACCAGCCACTTCATGTCGGTGACCAGGAGGTCGGCCTTCGGCGCGATGAGCTCGAGGCCGCCGGCAAACCCAAGCGGGTCGCGGCGCACCTCGTAGATGACGTCGATGCGCACGTCCGCCCCCTTGCGCACCGGGATGGCCAGCGCCCCCTGCTCGTCGGAGACGGCCTTCACCGCCACCCCGTCGCTGGTGACCGACCACACCTTGTGCCCCTCGGGCAGCGTCAGGCGCAGGTACTGGCGGTCCCCGTTGGTCACGTCGTAGGTCGCGTGGCTGACGACGTGGCCGTCTTCGAGGATCGTCGTCTCCAGCCACGCCCGCTTCACGACCGCGCTCAGCGTCTCGACGGTGCGATGCCGCCGCACGTCGAAGCCGACCGACCACGGCGCCCGCGTGTAGGTGTAGGCCAGCACGATCTCGCGCTCGCTGCGCAGCCGGACCGCCCGCGGCAGCTCGCTCGAGTCCACCTGGCGCGCGTCCGCGACCTCGCCCGCCTGCACCTCGATGCCCGTCTCCGCCGTGATCCCGAAGGCCCCCTCCTCGACCTCGGCCCCCTCGACGCGCACGTCGGGCAGGCTGATGCGGCCTAGCTCTTTGGGCAAGAGCAGCTCCAGCTCGAGATCGATCTGAATCGCGCCCTCCAGCGCCCGCGTAAACGAGATGCGGTGGCCCTTTCGCCCCGGCCCCGCGTCGAAATCCTTGGCGGGCTCGGCCTTGTTGAGGCTGGGCGCGTTGACCCCCAGCACCGTGACGGCCTCGGGGATGCTGACGATGATGGCGTCGCGGCGGCCGCTCTTCACCTCGACGACCACCGACGCGTTGGCGATGAGCGCGCCGTCTTTGACGAAGTAGAGGGTGTCGACCCGCGCGTCGATGCGGACCTCCCGCTCCTTGGCGGCCGACACCGCGGTCGCGACGGCGCCGGGCGCTCCGACGTGTTTGAACGCCTGGGTGACCTTGTCGGTCAGCGTCTTTCGAATCTCCACCGGCAGGGCGTCCTCGCCGACCTTCGAGTAGCCGGCGGGCTCCGCGGGGCCAAACCCCACCTTGTCGCCGTCGAAGAGCGCGACCACCCCCATCTCGCGGTAGGCGCCCAGCGGCCGCACCAACAGCAGCGAGACCGGCGTGCCTTCCACCGTCGGGACCACCGTCTCCAGCTCGAGCTCCAGCGTGTACTCGCCGACGATGTCCGAGCTCAGGTAGACGCGCGCCTGCCGTGGTCCCTCGTCGCTCTTGGCGAAGGTCCGCCAGTCGTCGACTCCGAGCCCGGTGACCTTGAAGAGCACGGCGTCGTCGGGCAGCTCGACCGGCAGCTCGCGCACGGCCCCGCGGATGACCTGGTAGCGGATGATGACGCGGGAGCGCATGACCGCCTCGCTGAGGGTCACGAGCTGATAGGTCTCGGTGTTCAGGCGGACGAGGTCTTCGGGGGCAGCCCGGCTCTCGGTCCAGCGCACGATGACCCGGTCGGTGGGCGCCAGGTGCGCCTCGACTCGGGTCTTCGCGGCCTCGCCCTCGCCGGTCACGGTGGCGCGGGTCGGCGTCGGCGGGTCGAAGCTGACGTCCCGCTGCCCGTCGACGGTGACCTCGACGCGGGTGATCGGGACCTTCTCCACGCCGAGGGTGAGCTGGGGCTGGCCCTGCGAGCGGTCGACGCGGACGCGGAAACGCGCTTTGACGACGTGGCGCCCGCGGCCGGTGACGACGGCGAAGTGGCCCTCGTCGGTGAAGCGCGCGCCCAGCAGTTCGCTGCCTTCGCGCACGTCGACCAGGGCGGCGCCCGGCGGCGCGACGCGGATGAGCGCCTGAGCGCCCGAGACCAGCACGTCGTAGGTGGCCTCGACGTCGGCGCCTTCGCCGTCACGCTCCGGTGTGATGACGAGGTCGGCACGCCGCACGGTCTGGCCCGTGTTGCCGGTGCCCCAGCGCATGACGAAACCGTGGCCGGACGGGATGGCGGCGCTGAGGTTGGTGCCCGATCGCTGCACGTCCAGGGCCGGCCAGACCTCGATGTCCTCTGCGCGGGCCGTGCCCGAGACGGTGAGGCTGGCCGAGGCGAGCGGCGGCAGGGGCACCACCACGGCGTGGCCGCTGGCGTCGCCGCCGGCGGGCGCGACGCTGTAGCGTAGCGAGATGTCCACGGCGCGACCTGCCGGGACCGTCGCCATGAGGACGCCGCCCCGCGTGGTGAAGAGCGCGGTGCCCCCGTCGATGCGCGCGTCGCGCAAGACGACGTCGGCGGCGATGACCGGGACCTGGACCGAGCCCTCGCCCGTGGCCGTCAGGCTCGCGTCGACCTGGACCGTGACCGCCCCACCGAGCGTCGATGGCAACTGGACGTTGACCGAGCCCTGCGACCAGGTCGTGACCACGCCGTCGCGACCGCGGGCGGCCGCCATCAGATCCTCATAGCGCTTCAGCGGGAGCTGGACCTGACCGTCGTCGTCGGGGGCGGCGAGCGTCGGGCCGGTGCTAAGGGCCAGCGCGAGCAGGCAGAGCAGGGAGTGGGCCGCGGTACGCATGGTCACCTCGTCGATGGTGGGGCCGGGGCTGGGCTCGGGAGCGCGCGAGGCAGAGCGCGTCGCGCGGGTGCGCCGGCCGAGGGTCCTCGGACGCGCGCAGGTGCGAAAGGATCTCACGGTTTGGCGTGTTCTGTCTGATTGCGAGACCAAGCCCTTGACTCGACCGAGATGCGTGCGTACGGATGTTCAGCATGAACATACGATCAGCCGAGAGCATGTTGCAGATCGTGCGCCACCCGTGCGCGGGCGCGGTCTGGACCGTGAGCCCCGACCAACGGGGTGAGGCGGAGTGCGCGTTCTGCGCGGTGCGCGCGCGGCGGATCGGCCCGCCGGCGCCCGCGCCGCCTGCGGAGACCTTGGTGCGGGCGCTGTCTGACGAGCTGGGGCGCCGCGGGCGACGGGGGATCGAGTGGGTGTGGCTGTCACCCCAGGCGGACCCGTGGGCGCCGGCGGCGGCGGAGGACTTGGGCTTCGCGACGCTGCGGATGGCCGAGGAGCTGCTGCGGCGCGGCCTCGGGGTGGTCGTGCGGACCCGCGGGGGGCTGGACGAGGCCCGCGGGCTGCTGCCGCTGGCGCGGCGCTACGGCGCACGGCTGCGGGTCGAGATCGGCTTTTTCTCAAGCGACGCCGAGCAGATCGCCGCGTGGGAGCGCGGGGCCGCGGGGCTGGCTTCACGCCTGGAGCTGGGCGCTGAGCTGGTAGGCGCAGGCGCGCAGGTCCGCGGGCGGGTCGGGCCCCTGGTGCCGCTGGTCAACGACGGCGAGGCGCAGTTGCGGGCGCTGATGCGCGAGCTGGCCCGTCACGGGATTCGCGAGGCGACACCATGCTGGATCGAAGACGGCCTGGGCCTGGTGCGCCAGGTCGAGCGCGAGGTCTCGCGCAGCCGGGCGCGCATGCTCGAGGGGTGGTTTCGCCTGGACCGCGCCGGGACCGCGGTCGGTCACCGCCGCCTGCCGGAGAGCGTGCGCGAGCATGCGATGCGGCGGCTCAAGGCGGCTGCGGCGGCCGCGCGCGTCAGCCTGCACGTGTGCCGCTGCACCCACGGGAGCTCAGCGCACACCTGCCTGGACGCGCCTCGCGGCATGCGCGTCCGCGGTCAGCTAGAGCTCTTCGGCGGGCGCGCCGGGTGATCCGCGGCCGGGGTGAGGGGCGCGGCGACTCGCGTCGGGAGGCGCTGGGAGCTACTCGACCGTGGCGGGGACGGAGAAGACCTGGCGATCCTCGAGGCGGACGGCGGTGAGGCGGCGCCCCCACACGCAGCCGGTGTCCAGGCCGAGAAAGCCGGGCTCTTTGTAGAGGCCCAGGGCGGCCCAGTGGCCGAAGATGATGGTGCGGCGTGACGGCTTGCGCCCGGGCGCCTGCCACCACGGCGTGAGGTTTTCGGGGCGCTCGGCCAGAGGGCCCGCGTAGTCCGACATGCGCCCGCGCCGATCGACGCACCGAAGGCGCGTGAGGCCGGCCAAGATGGTCTGAAAGCGCTCGCGGCCCTGGAGGCTGGCGTGCCAGCGGACCGGCGACTTGCTCAGCGGCCGCAGCCACCGCGCGGCCTTGTGGGACCCGATGACGGCTTGGGCCTCCGCGGCCAGCAGGCGCGCCTTGCGCAGACGCCAGTCGGGGTGGATGGCGGCGTGGACTAGCGCGAAATCGGCGTTGCTGTGGATGAGCGGCTTGGTCCGCAGCCACTCGATCAGCTCGACGCGGTCGGGGGCGGCGAGCACGGCGTCGAGGGTGTCGTTGCGGCGCACCTCCATCGCGCCCAGCGCGCGGGCGATGAGGTAGGTCTCGTGGTTGCCCAGCACCATGACGCACCGGTCGCCGAGGTCGCGCGCCCAGCGCAGCACGGCCAGCGACTCGGGGCCGCGGTTGACGAGGTCGCCCACCAGCCAGACGGTGTCGCGGGCCGAGTCGAAGCCCACCGTGTCGAGGAGTCGGGTCAGCGGCTCGTAGCAGCCCTGAATGTCACCGATGGCGTAGGTGGACACTGGGGGTTCACCGGGTGCGGGCGTGGGCTCACTCGGGTAGCCAGGTCAGGACACTGCGCTCAGGCGGGCAGCGGGGGGCCGCGGCTCGCGAGAGGCGGGCGGACCTGACTCGGTAGTCCGTGGTTTATCACTCTGACAGCCCGAGCGCGAGGAGGGGCCGGCCGAGCCCGGGTGCAGAGGCGGGGCTACGCGGCCAGGGCCACCCGAGCGACCTCGCCCATAGAGGGCGCGCTCACGCGTCGAGGCTGTCCAGGGCGGAGAGCTCCGCGACGAGCTGGCGCTGAAGGCTGCGGGTCTCCGGTCCCTCCGCGCGGTTGCGCGTGTAGGTCCCGTCGGCCGCCAGCTCCCACGCGTCGATGTCGTCCTCGAAGGGCAGCGTCATCAGCTCGCGGACCAGCCGCCGCCGCGCGCCGCGGAGCGAGACCGGCCACGCGACCTCCACCCGCCGAAAGAAGTTCCGCGGCATCCAGTCCGCGCTCGACAGATACGTCGTCTCTTTGCCGTTGGCGTAGAAGTAGTAGCAGCGGCTGTGCTCGAGGAAGCGACCGACCACCGAGCGGACCCGGATCCGCTCCGAGACGCCGGGGACTCCGGGCCTCAGGCTGCAGATCCCGCGCACCACGAGGCGGATCTCCACGCCCGCCTGCGACGCCGCGTAGAGCGCGCGGATGATCTGCGGTTCGCTGAGGTTATTGAGCTTGGCCATGATCAGCGCGCGCTTGCCGGCCCGCGCGTTGTCGGCTTCCTCCTCGATGAGGCGCAGCATCGTGTCGTGCAGCGTGAAGGGCGACTGCAAGAGCTTCTTGTGGCTGACGACGCTGCCGAGACCCGTGAGCTGCTGGAAGATGTTGGCGACGTCCTCGCACAGCTCGGGGTCGCTGGTCATCGTGCTGATGTCGGTGTAGCTGCGCGCGTTCGACGAGTGGTAGTTGCCCGTGCCCAGGTGCGCGTAGCGCCGCAGGCGCCCCTCTTCGCGGCGCACGATGAGCAGTATCTTCGCGTGGGCCTTGTAGCCGACGATGCCGTACACCACCTGAGCGCCCGCGTCGCGCAAGCGCTGGGCGACGTCGATGTTGGCCGCCTCGTCGAAGCGGGCCCGCAGCTCGATGATCGCCGTGACCTCCTTGCCGCGCCGGGCGGCGTCGATGAGGGCCTCGGCGATCTCCGAGTCTACGCCCGTGCGGTACACGGTCTGCTTGATCGCCAGCACGTCGGGGTCCAGCGCGGCCTGACGCAGCAGGTCGATGATCGGGACGTAGCTCTGGTACGGGTGGTGCAACACCACGTCGCGCCCGCGCAGCACCGAGAAGAGGTCCTCGCCTTGCCGCAGCCGCGAGGGCAGGCCCGGCACGAAGGGCGGGTAGGTCAGGCCCGGGCGCTCCACGCGGGTGCAGAGCTCGCGCAGGCGATACAGATTCACCGGGCCGTCGGCCTGGTAGAGGTCCTGGCGCTCGAGGCCGAACTGCTGCAGGAGCAGCGTGCAGATCTCGGCGTCGCAGGTGTCTGCGACCTCCAGGCGCACCGCGTCACCCCACTCGCGGGCCCGGAGCTGACCGCGCAGGGCGAGCAGCAGATCCTCCGCGCCCTCCTCGTCGATCCAGAGGTCGCTGTTGCGCGTGACGCGGAACTGGTGGCAGCCCGTGACCTGCATCCCCGGGAAGAGATCCTCGACGTGGGCGTGGATGACCGACGAGAGCAGCACGAACTCGTCGCGCCCGTCGCACAGCTCGGCGGGCAACTGAATGAAGCGCGGCAGGCAGCGCGGTGCTTTGACGACGGCGAGGCCGATGCGGCGCCCAAACGCGTCTTTTCCCTTGAGCGCGACTATGAAATTCAGCGACTTGTTCTGAATCGGCGGGAAGGGGTGCGACGGGTCCAGGGCCGTCGGGGTCAGCACGGGCATGACCTGCTCGCGGAAGGTCCGGTGGATCCACGCGCGCTGGGGCTTGGTCCACTCGCCGCGGCGCGGGATGCGGATGCCCTGGGCGGCGAGCGCCGGGAAGAGGTCGTCGCGGAGGATGCGGTACTGCTCGCTCACCATGACGCGCGCGGCGTCGGAGAGCTGGGCGAGGACGTCGGGCGGCGAGAGCCCGTCGGGGCCGGCCGTGGGCACCCCGTAGCGGGACTGCTCGACGATGCCCGCGACGCGGATCTCGAAGAGCTCATCGAGGTTGGTGCTGGCGATGGTGAGGAAGCGCAGGCGCTCGAGCAGCGGCACCGCCGGGTCTGCCGCGAGGGCGAGGACGCGCATGTTGAACGCGAGGCGGCTCAGCTCGGGGTGGATGTAGAGCCGCGGGTCGTTCAGGTCGGGCGCCAGCGCAGGGGTGATGCGCCCGCCCGAGATCCCGCCCGGACCCGGCAGATCCCTTGCCACCACCACCTCTTCAGCCTCGAGACTCGTCACCACAGCGCTCACCTCTACCGGGAGCATGACCGATCCCCGGCGCCGGATCGAGCGGCGATTCCGCCTCCGCCACAACGGAGCTGGCCGGCGCGCGTTCCATGATCCGCAGCCGGCAGCGCGGCGGCGCCTGGCCCCGCCGGCGGAGCGCGTGGCCGTCGAGGCGCCTCAGGGGACCCGGGTCACCATGGAGGCTCGGCCGCCGGTGGCCTCCCGAAAGCTCAGCAGGGCGCCGTCGCCCGCTTCGGCGCCGAAGCGGGCGGCCCAGGTCTCGTAAAAGCTCATCTCGGTGGCGCTCAGCGGGCGGGCGGACACGGCGACGAACGCGGCGCGATAGACCGTCTCCGCCTGCCCAAAGGCCGGGGCGCGCTCGCCGTGGATCGCGACGACGTCGGCGAGGGAGACCGTCTCGAGAGCCGCCGCGCGGAGCGTCTCGCGATCGTTAGCGATGCCCACGCTCTCGGCGTCCCGAAGCACGACGAGCGGCTCGAGCGCGGCTGGGTCCAGCAGGCCCATCAGGTAAAGCTCCCACGGCCCGTACGCCTTGGCGTCGCCGCCGTTGGCGAAGCGGCCGAAGCGGTCCACGGTGTAGGTGCCGTCGCCGTGGTCGACGAGGCTTGCGGGGTCGAAGCCGCCGAGCTGCCCGTCAGCGCCGCTGGTGCCCCAGTGGCTGCCGGAGAAGCCGAAGCTCGGGTCGAGAAAGACCCCAAAGCGGTGGGTGGTCTCGTGCAGTAAGGGCCCGTTATCACTGAAGTTCATGGCGAACACGCTCTGGAGTTCGGCGCTGCCGAAGTCGCCGGCCGACGCGCCGACGTCGAGGCCCAGCCCCGCGGCGTCGTTGCGGACGTTGAAGGTCGCCCCGCCGCCGCCGCTGACCGCGTAGTACTCGGGAAACAGATAGAGGAACTCGACCTCATAGCCGAGGGCTCCCATGACCTCCCGCGCGGCCGCGGCCACGTCGGGGCCGTCGTCGTTGAGCATGCCGACGACCACGGGCAACACCCGGGGCGCGACGAGGTTGACGAGGTTCGCCGTGGCCTGGTGCCCGTCACCAAAAGGCGCGGGCGTCGCCACGGCGCTGGGCGCGACCACGCCCAGGTCGAAGCTGCCGGAGACGAAGACCGACCGCTGATCCTGGTAGCCCTGCCACACCGCGCGGGACGTGGTGGTCGACCCGTCGCGGACGCGCAGCAGATCGAGCTTGCGCAGGCCGATCTTGCCGCCGGTCAGGGCCGGGGTGAACGCGGTGATGGCGCCTCGCGACCAGATGCCGTCACCGGGGAAGCGGTCGCCGTGGCTGCCGTCGTCGAAGAGCTCGACGCCGCCCTTGGGGACGGCCGCCCCGTCGACCCGAAGATCGTCGAGCGGCGCTAGGGAGAGCGGCGATTCGGCGGCGTCGGACACGCCCACCCAGACCTGGGCCACGTCTTGGCCGCCGCTGACGCGCACCTCGAGCCGGGTCGCCTCGCTGCCGTCGTTTCGCACGGCGAAGGGCCAAAATCGCCCGTAGACCATCTGCCAGCCGCCGCTGGGGTCGCGCTCGTCCGGGATGCCGTCGTTGTCGTTGTCGACGTGGAGCCCCTCGAGCGCGTCCATGATGCCGTCGCCGTCGCCGTCTTTGGGCGGGTTGGGGCGCGGGCCGACCTCGAGCCCGTCGGGTTTGCCGTCGTGGTCGCTGTCGGGGTCGGCGGGGTCGGTGCCGATGGCGAGCTCTTCGGCGTTGTCGAGGCCGTCCTGGTCGTCATCGCCCGCCTCGACCACGCCAAAGCGGACCCGTTGGGTGGCGTCGGGGCGCTGGCCGTTGGTCGCCGTGAGCGAAAAGCTGACCGCGCCGACGTGCTCGGGGCCGGGCGTGCCGGACACGACGTCCGCGTCGAGGCTCAACCAAGTGGGCGCGCCGGACAGCGCGAGGGTCGGGGCCGGGTCGCCGGTCGCCACGACGGGGTAGACGTACTCGACGCCGACGGTGGCGGCCCGAGGCGGCACGCTCGTGATGTGGGGGGCGTCGGCGGTGCTGCCGTCATCTCCGCAGGCGGCGACACACAAGATGAGGGTGAGAGCGGCGGCTTGGGTTCGTTTGGGGTGCATCTCGCGAGTTTACACGAGCGAGACCTAGAACAGGAACTGGCCCAGCACGTTGAGCGAGAGCACGTTCGGCTCGGTGTAGACGCGGAGCGCGTGGCCCGACGCGTCGCGCTCGACCTGGGTGCGGTTCTGATCGCGGCCGTAGAGGATGTCGGTCAAGAGGGCGAACTGCTTGGCGGGGTGCCACTTGAAGCCCAGCTCCAGCCACCAGACGGCCACGGCGTCATCGCCCTCGGGGAGGATGTACCAGCCGCCGGCGTCGGCGTCGGAGATGACGGTGGTGCGCACCCCCGCGGAGGCGGCGTCGGTGCCGGCGCCGTCGGGGGCGACGCCGCGGTAGGTGGCGGGGAGGCGCACGCCGGCGGTCAGCGCCAGGGTGACGTCGCCGAAGCGGTGGTCGACGGAGACCAGGGCTTGGACCTCGGGCGTGACCTCGGAGGCGTCGGGCAGCGTCGAGTAGGGGAAGAGGCCGGGGACGTCGGCGACGATGTGGGTGAGGCTGCGGTTTCGCTGCTCGAGGTGGACGCGGGTGTCGCCGACGCGGAGCTGAAGGCCCAGGTGCGACGCCCAGGACCACTCGAGGGCGGTGGAGTTCGGGCGGTCGGTGTCGGCGAGGTTCTGCACCCGCAGCGAGCCCTCGCCGGTGACGGCCCAGGCGAGGCGGCCCTCGTAGCTGGCCTCCTCGATGATCTGGGCGCCACCGGCGGCGACCCGCTGGTAGAGCGCGCTGGCGATGCGCAGGCCCACGGGGAGGCCGCTGCGCCAGGCGAGGCGAAGCGAGGCGCCACCCGAGAGGATGGGCTTGCCGATGACGCCCTCTTTGGAGAGCGTGCCCTTGTGGAAGAAGCCGCCGTTGACCTCGGCCGAGAAGCCCTCGGCGCGGCCGTAGCCGAAGCCGCCCAGGAGGCCGTAGAAGGTCCGGGTGGAGAAGAGGATGCGGTTGCCGCCGTCGTTTTGGAGCTCGACCTCGAGCGGCGTCTTGATGAGGGCCGACTTGGCGCCGGCAAAGACGTAGAAGCCGTCGAGATCGAGCGAGAGCTTGAGGCCGGGGGCGAGGCCGCGGCGGAAGTTGCGCGGGAACTCGTCCTTGGTGCCCCACTCGAGGTCGGGGTGAAAGCCGAGGGTCAGCGGGCGGGCGTCCACGGGGTAGAGCTCGACGGCGAACTCGCGGTTTTGCGAGGGGCCGAAGGCCTTGGCGATGCGCAGGTACGAGCCCTGGTCGTAGAGATCGTAGCGGCCGGCCTGGGAGGACTCGGGGTCGGTGACGACGGCGAGGCCGACGACCAGGGCGCCGGAGACGCTGAAGCCCTTTCGCAGGGCGACGCTCTTGTAGAGGCCGAGGCGGGTGCGCCCGGCGGAGCAGTCGCGGTGGGGCACACCGTCGATCTGGGTGCGGCTACAGCGGCTGAAGTTGGGGTCGGGGCTGTTCTCGCGGGTCTCGCCGGCGCCGACCAGCAGGTTGTCGTCGCCCCAGTTGAGCTGGATGAGGACGCGGTCGAAGACGCTGCTGGGGGCTGGGTCGGCGGCGGGCGCGGGCGCTGCGGGCGCGTGCGCCGG
>CAZNZH010000086.1:10296-11905 GCA_964577445.1 uncultured Myxococcales bacterium | reverse complement strand
AGGCATCGACAGGTCGAGCAGGACCGCGTCGACGATGTCCCGCGCGGCTGCGACGAGGTCCACGGCCTCTTGCCCGCTCCCGACGGCGATGACGCGGTAGCCCGCGCGCTTCAGCGACAGCGTCGCGACCTCGCGAACCATCCGGTCGTCGTCGACGACCAGCACGGCTCGCCGGCGGTTGTTGCCTTTGCGGGGGTCACCCATCATGTCGCGAAAAAACAGCCATGGCGTCCCAAGACGGTCGCGACCGCCGTCGTGGCGATCGCCTACTCGTTCACCGTGCGGGTTTGCGCAACACGCCCGGCAATATCCAAGGACGCCACGGCGCATGCCGCTGCGTCAAGCGCCAACCGCAAGAATCTTCCGCTGCCATCGGGCGAATCGACGGATCGGGGGCTGCGGGGACCCGCGCCCGTCAGGAGCCCGGCAGGACCTCGACCAAGACGCGGGCCGTACCCGCACGCATCATCCCGATCTTGCGCGCCGCGCCCTCGGACAGATCGATGAGGCGGCCTCGAGAGTACGGCCCGCGGTCGTTGATCCGCACGATGATGGCGCGCCCGTTGTGCGTGTTGGTGACCCGGACCCGCGTGCCGAACGGCAGATCACGATGGGCGGCGGTCAGGCCGTTGCGGTCGAACTTCTCGCCGGAGGCGGTCTCCTTGCCGTGGAACTTCGGCCCGTACCAGGACGCCTTGCCGCGGCTTCGCCCCGCCTGGGCTTCGCGGGCCTCGCGTGCCGCCCGGGCGGCCTCCCTGGCGTCCGCGCGGCTCTTCGCGGCGGCCGCCTTCTTCGTCTCGGCCGCCTTCTTCGCCTCGGCCGCCTTGAGCCTCGCGGCCTTGACGGGGCGCGCCGACCCTTGCGCGCTGGCCGTCGCCCCGGTGGCGCGCGCGTCGCTGAGCGGCAGCAACGCCAACGCGAAGAGCAACAGACGGATCCGCCGGAGAACCAGAGGCCGTGACGGCGGCTTCGTGTGGTCTCGCAAGGGGTTCCTTGGCCGGTGGGGAGGTCGCTTCCGGGGGGGTGACGCCACACCGCGGGCAACGCCGGTCACCAAAGCGCAACCGCGCTCGGATGTCCAGACCCGGGTCGGCCAGCCGGATTCCGTGTCAATTTGCCAGCCCGCGCCTGGGGCCCTCATACTCAGGCGCCCCAAAAGACCACATGCGCGCTGCGACGTCGTGCCCCGCGACATCCTCCGCGCGCTCTTCGCCGAGCACGCTGCATGACGCTCACGTCCACCTTCGAGTGGGAAGACCTGCTCCTCTACATCGAGGACGGCCGCGTGGTGCCGGTCGTCGGCCGCGAGCTGCTGCGGGTCACCCTCGACGGCGAGGAGCTGCTGCTCGACCATTGGTTGGGTCGCCGGCTCGCGGAGAGCCTGCGCGTCGACGTCGCCGGGCTGCCCGAGGACTTCGGCGTCGACTGCGTGAGCCACCGCTACCTCGAGGGCCGCGGCCGCCGCCAGGCGATCTACTCGCGCCTGCGCTCCATCATCGAAGAGCGCCCGCTGCCCATCACCGACGCGCTCCGGCAGCTCGCCGAGATCCGCGGCCTCTCGCTCTTCGTGTCGACCACCTTCGACGACCTGATGGTGCGCGCCCTCGAC
>CAZNZH010000086.1:0-10286 GCA_964577445.1 uncultured Myxococcales bacterium | reverse complement strand
CTCGACGAAGCCCGCTTCGGTGGACGCACGGCGACCCTGTCGCTGGCCTGGTCCCCGTTCACCGCCGTCGCCGACCTCGACCCCACGCCGCCCTCGCCCGAAGCCCCCGCCGTCATGCGCATCCTCGGCGCGCTCAGCAGCATGCCCGACTACGCCGCGACCGACGAAGACATCCTCGAGTTCCTCCACCAGCTCCAAGCCGAGAGCCAGCAGCCCGTCAACCTGTTCGACGCGCTGTCGCAGAGCTACCTGCTCTTTTTGGGCTGCGGCTTCCCCGACTGGCTGGCCCGCTTCTTCATCCGCATCCTCAAGCACGAGCGATTCCTCAACCCGCGCGCGGTCGCCGAGCTGGTCGTCGAGTCCCGCATGAAGGACCAGTTCGCCCTGTCGAGCTTCCTGCGCCTGTACCAGACCGAGATCTTCGCCGACGGCGACGCGCACGCCTTCATCGGCGAGCTTCATCGCCGCTGGTTCGAGCGCCAAGCGGCCCGCACGCCGCCGCCTCGCGACCGGGCCGAGGCGCCGCCACCCGAGGGCCTCGAGGCCGAGGACGACGCCGTTTTCCTCAGCTACGCGCGGGAGGATCGCGATGTGGTGCGGCCCTTCCGGGACGCGCTGGAGGCCGCCGGCATCGCCACCTGGTTCGACGAGCGCGAGGTCGACGGCGGCGAGCGGTGGGAGCGCGAGATCCACGCGAACTTGCGCCGCTGCGCGCTCTTCGTGCCGTTCATCTCCGAGACCACCGAGCGGCGGCTCGAGGCCTATTTCCGCGTGGAGTGGCACGCCGCGGTCCAGCGCCTGACGCGCCTCGACGCCTCGGTGGTCTTCCTGGTCCCGGTCGTCCTGGGCATCGACACCGCCGCGGTCGCCCACGTGCCCGACCAGTTCCGGGACATCCACTGGACGGGCGCCCCCGACCTCGCGCCCCCCGCCGCGTTCGTGGACCTGGTCCGCCGTGAGATCCGGCGCAAGCGAGCGCAGCGTGTCTTCTGACGGCAAGCCCGGCGCGGCCGAGACCTCGACCCTGGACCAGGAAAACCCGTTCTTGGGCCTGGAGCCCTTCCGCGAGGTCGACGCGGCCTGGTTTCACGGCCGAGACCAGGACGAGGAGGCGCTGGCGCAGCTCTTGCGCCGCACGGGGCCGGCGGTGGTCTACGGCGCCTCGGGGCTGGGCAAGACGTCGCTGCTGCGCGCGGGCCTCTTCCCGCGGCTGCGCGAGCAGGGGATGCTGCCGGTCTACATTCGGCTGGTGCATCAGGCGCGGCTCAGCGACCCGCTGGCCCAGATCCGGTCGCGAATCGCCGCGGAGATCGACGCGAGCGGCGTCGACGCGGAGCCGCCTCCGGACGGGATGACGTTGTGGGAGTACTTCCACCGCACGCCGTTTTGGGACGAGCGCAATCGCCTGCTGACGCCGGTGCTGGTGTTCGACCAGTTCGAGGAGATCTTCACCGTCGGGCGCACCGTCGACGGCCGCGCGACGCTCATCGAGGAGCTCACCGACCTCATCGAGAACCACATCCCGGCGCCGGTTCGCCGGCGCGTGGAGGCGGGCGAGGCGGAGCTGCCGGGCTCCTATGAGCGCCCCAAGGTCAAGGTGGTCCTCAGCCTGCGCGAGGACTTCCTGCCGGATCTGGCGTCGCTTCAGGCAGTGATCCCGTCGCTGCGCCATAACCACTACCGGCTGCGGCCGATGAGCGGGACCGCCGCCGTGCGGGCCGTGCTGGGGCCGGGCGCCCACATCGTCGACGAGAGGGTCGCCGGCGACATCGTGCGCTTCGTCGCGTCCGCGGGGGTTCATGCGAGCGGCGAGGAGGCCGCAGAGGGCGAGCTCGGCCTGCTGAAGGTCGAGCCGTCGCTGCTGAGCCTGGTGTGCCGCGAGCTCAACGAGCGCCGCATTCGCATGGGGGCGAAGCGCATCACCGCGGAGCTCTTGGCGGGGTCGCGCGAGACCATTCTGCGCGACTTCTACCAGCGGACGACGCGGGATCTCGGGCCTCAGGTGCGCGCGTTCATCGAGGATAAGCTGCTGACCGCGCGCGGTTTTCGGACGACCGTCGCGTTGCAGAGCGCTCTGGACGAGCCGGGGATAACCGACGCGGTCATCGGCGCGCTGGTCGACCGCCGCCTCGTGCGGCGGGAGGAGCGGCTGGGGATTCCGCACGTCGAGCTGGTGCACGACGTCATGACGCGCTTCGTCGCGGAGAGCCGTGACCGGCGTCGGGCGGAGGCGGGCGAGCTGGAGGAGCAAGCCGCGCGCTGGCGGCGCTTCAAAGGCTACGCGACCATCGCACTCGTGGTGCTGATCGCGCTGCTCGGCGTCGCTGGATCCATGGCGGTGCGCAACCTGCGCCAAGCGGAGAAGGTCGCGAAGGAGTTGCTTGAGCAGAAGGAGCTGGAGCGCAGTCGCACCGAGGCCGCCACGCGCAAGTCCCTGTCGCGGCTGGTCGAGACGTTGTCGAGGCTCGCCGGCGCAGACCTGGCGCGGGGCGAGCGCGCGGCGGCGGTGGGGCGTCTGGCGCTGGCGCGGGCGGCCAGCGGGGCCCTCACCATCGACTCGCCCGTGCGGACCTGGATCGAGGCGCGCACCTTCGCCGCGCTAGAGACCCTGGTGGCGCAGCGGGCGTCGCTTGGCAACCGGGTCTCGCGGCTCGCTGTCAGCCCCGGCGGCGAGCGCGTGCTCCTCATCGGCGCCGACGGCGGGGCTCGAGTCGCGACGCCCACCGCGACGGGGCTTCACGACGGGGCGGTGTTCTTCGCGCAGTCGCACGACGTGGAGGCCGCCGCTGAGGGCCCGCAGGCGCAGCGCATGCCGGTGCGGGAGCGGGAGCGCGCGCCGAGGGCTCAGGCTCGCGTCGTGCAAGGCGCGTGGGCCGGAGACGGTGAGTCCGTCATTTTGCTCGACGACACCGGGCGGATCGTGCGCTGGGGCGGCTCGGACGACGCCGGGAGCGGCCTGGGGACCGTGGCGCCGGGCGCGGAGCAGGTGGTCGTCGACGTGTCGGGGCGCACGGTCGTCGTGCGCGGGCCCAACGGCGGCGGCGGCGTCGTGAGCGTGGTCCGCGAGCGAGGCGCGGACTCCGGTGAGCGGGCGCCTGCCCTGTCCAGGGTGATGGGCGACATGGCGGCGCTGGCGCTGGACGAGCGCGGGCGGCGCGTCGCCATCGCCAGCCGCGCGCGTAAGGCGGTCGTCTTGTTGGAGATCGGGGACGGCCTCACCGAGCGCGTGGTCGCGTTGGGCGTCGAGCCCTCGGCCATCGTGATGAGCGCGGACGGCGCCGAGATCGTGGTCGGCGACATGCAGGGCGGGCTCACAGCCATCACGGCGGGGGACGGCCGCGCCACCGCGCTCGATCTCCACTTCGACTCGCCGATCCTGGGGCTCGCCGCCGACCGCGCGCTGGCGCAGGTGTTGGTGCGGCCCAAGGCGGGGCCGGTGGTGTCGATGGGGCGCGCGGCCGCAGACGCCTCACATTGGCAGGTGATCGCTCGCTATTCGGGCCACCGCGGCAAGGTCCGTCACGCCGGCACGGGCGGCGCCGCGGGCGAGCTGGTCGTGACCTCGAGCAGCGCGGACGGGACGGTGCGCGTGTGGGAGGCGGGGACGGGCCGCCTGTCGGACCTGCACGCACACGAAGGCACCGACGTCATGGCCTGGCTGATGCGAGACGGGCGCACGCTCTTGAGCCTGTCCGGTGACGGCACGTTGCGCGTGTGGGATCGCGACGCTGAGGCCGTGGGGTCGGAGGGGCGCGCGCTGTCGCAGGGGGCGCCGCAGCTCGATGGGTCTGTGGACGGCGCGAGGGTCGGGGTGCATGCGCGCGCGGGCACGGTGGCCCCCGCGTTCTCCGTGGACGGCAGGTTCCTCGCGACGCTGGGCTCCGACGGCACGCTGGTCCGCTGGCGCCGCGACGGGGCGGGTTGGGCGCGGGACCAGTGCGCGCGCGGCCTCGGCGGCGGGGCGGGGCTGAACTTCAGCGAGGACGGGCGACGGCTGACCTACGTGGCGGGCGACGGGGCCGTCTGCGAGTGGAGCCCGGGCGCGGGTGGGCGGCCGGCGGCGCCGGGCGGCGAGCAGGACTGTGCCGGCAACATGGGCTGCGGGCCCAGCGCAGCGGCGGCTGCACGGAGCGCTCCGGCAGCGCAGGCGCGGTGGTCGCTGGCGCTGGGCGACTCGGGGCGGCGGCTGGTCGAGGAGCGCGACGGGGAGCTCGCGATCCTCGCGGCGGACGGGAGGCGCGAGCGCGCGCTGCTCGGGCACGAGGGCGCCATCGCGTCGCTGGCGGTCACTCCTGACGGGCGGCGAGGGCTGAGCGGGTCGGCCGATGGCTCGGTGCGGCTGTGGGATCTCGAGCGGGGGCGCACGGTGGCGCGCTGGGGCGGGGGGACGCGTGGCGCGGCGGTGGCTGCGTTTTCGAGCGATGGGCGGGAGATCGCGCTCATCCTGCCGGGCGGTGAGGTGTGGGTGGTCGCCGCGCCGACGGCGGACTCGGACGCGCCGGTGGCGCGCGGTCGCGTCTGCAAGCTCGGCCACACCGCGCCGGTGGAGGCGTTGACCTTCAACCAGAGCGGGGCGCGGCTCGCGACCGCCGGGGCCGACGGCTGCGTCATCCAGCACGCGCTGCTGAGCGACGTCGACCTGCCCGAGCTGAGCCTGGACGAGCCCGTGCGCGGGGTGCGCTACCTGCGCCACGAGGGGCTGCTCACCGATGGCCGGACGCCGCGCATCTATGACGCCAACAGCGGGCAGCTCCGCGCGACCCTGGCGCCGCCCGACGGTGGCGACACCCGCTTCGTGCGCGTGTCGGCGCGAGACGAGCGGATCGTGAGCGTCGATGGACGCGGCGGGGTCGCGGTGTGGGAGGTGGCGCGACCGGGCACGGGGCAAACCGGCGCGAGGGTCGAGAGCACATGGCGGCTCCCCGTGGCGGGGCGCGCGGGGCTGGTGACGGCCATCGGGGCGAGCGTGGCCGGCGGGCGCTATGGGTTGGGCGACGAGGCCGGCGGCGTGCGGGTGATCACCCTCGGCGACGGGGCGGCGGACGTGGTGCTGCCCATGCCGGAGGGGCCGGTGCGGGCGCTGGACTTTGACGACAAGGGCGAGCGGCTGCTGGTCCTCACCGAGGCCGCCGCGCGGGTCGTCTCGCTCGACGCGCCGGCGCAGCCCGTGTCGCTGCCCGGCGCGCGCGGCGTCGCGGGGGATCTCGCGCTGGACGGCCGCTCGGCGATCATCGCGCGCGACGACGGCGGCGTGGAGATCTGGACGGTGGGCCCCGCACCCCAGCGCGTCTACTGGGGCGCGCTCGGGGTCGAGGAGGTCAGCTTCGCGGCCGACGCACCCGGGCGGGCCCTCGGCTGGAGCGCGCACAGCACCGCGGTCTTCGTCTTTTCCGCAGTCGCGGACGGTTCTTTTGAGGTCACCCGCCTCGACCTGGCCCAGGGCGCCCTGGCCGCAGCGCTCTCACCCGACGGGCTCGGCGTGGCGATCTCTTCGGTGCAGACCCTGACGCTCTCGACGGGGGATCTGCGTCAACCGGTGACCACCCACGACCTGGGCGGTGACCGATTCGCCTACGCGCTCAGCTTCGCCGGGGCCACGACGCTGGTCGCCGGTCTGGGAGGCGAGGGCGCGGCGGCCTTCGCCCTGCCCGATTGGCAGCCCGTCGCCGGACCGGCCCGCGTCGCGACGTGGGTGCTCCGCGCGGATCCCCGCGGGCGCCGCGTGGCGAGCCTGGGCGGCGAGGTCGCGGCGGTCTGGACCCCCGGGTCGCCCGCCCCGGCGCAGGAGCTCGTGCATGACGGCGGGCTGCCCATAGACCTCGCCTTCGGCCCCGGCCCGGACCGCGTCGTCACGCTGACCGAGGCCGGCGCTGCGCATGTGTGGCGCCTCGATGCCTCCGCGGCGCCCGAGGCGACTCACTTCCCCGTCACCCTGGTGGACGCCGCGTGGACGCCGATGGGGCCGCGGGTGGTGACCGTGTCGCAGGATGCCCGGCTTCAGGTCTGGGCGGCCTCGAGCGCGGACCGGCCCGTCATCGACCGCGAGATGGGCGGCGGGTTCCGCGTCTCCGCCGCCGCCGTCTCACCCAGCGAGCTGGGGATAGCGCTGGGCTCGACCACCGGCGAGGTCGCCTACGCCATGCTGCTGGGCGAGACCGCCCCGGTGTTCGCGACCGACGCGGTGGGCGGGCGGGCGTCCCACGGGCGTCCGGTCACCGCGATCGCCCTCAGCAGCGCGCGGATCGCCAGCGCCTCGGCCGAGGGCGACCTGCGAATCTGGTCGACGGACGGCAAGGTCGTCGCCCAGCACGCGCTCCAGGGCGAGGAGGTGAGCGCCCTGGCCTTTGGCGCGGACGGGCAGATGCTGCTCGTCAGCTCGAGCTCCGGCCTCGTGCGGGCCTACGACGCCGAGGTGGGCGAACCCCTCTTCGTGGTCGACACCGGGCTAGACGTCGCAGGGCCGGTGGCGCTGGACCGGGACGCCTCGCGCCTCGCCACGGCCAGCGGCGACGGGCGGGTGCGGCTGTGGCCGCTGGCGCTCCCCAGGCGCACGGTCGACGGGTTGCTGGATATCCTGGCGCCGCCTCGCTGATCCGCCCCGCCGCAGCGCGGGCAGCTCGAACCTCATGGCTCGAAGCAGGCCGCCTCGTATGAGATCACGACGGACTGCCCCGGCTTTGGCAGGCACGCCCCGGCCGCGTCGAAGGTGACGCTGTGGTCGGCCGCCGAGTAGCTCCAGCTCGTGCCAGCGGAGCCTTGCGGCAGACAGCTTGCGCCGCCGACCTTCACCGCGATGCTATCGACCACCGGCTCCTGGGAGAGCGGGAAGCGCGCGCCGGGACCGAAGGCGATGGCTGCGATGGCTTTGAGCGCGGTCGAGAAGCTGGCGGAGCAGATGCTGGCGATGACGCCGTTGGTCGCGGTGGCGAGGCTCATGTACCGGGCCCCCGAGTCCGCGGTGCCGTTTGCCGAGGTGCAGCCGCCCGGCGGGCCCACCAGGGCGTGGGCGTGAAAGAGGCCCTTCGCGGCCCCGCCCTTCAGCGTCTGGAAAAAATCGAGATAGGTCGTGGCCGCTCCGCTCGACTGGTCATCCTCGTCGCTGAGGAAGATCACCTCCAGGCCGGCCGTCGCCCGCAAAAAGCCCGCGTTGGCTCCGCCGCAGAGCCCGTCGCGGCACACCAGGTCGTCTGCGCATGAGCTGGAGGTCGAACAGGTCGTGTTCGTCTGGGTGGTGTTCGGCGCGCTCAGGCCGAGCTTCGCCGACGCCAGCCCGCGCTCCGTCCCCGACCCGTTCGTCCCGACTTTCACGTTCGCCGCGAAGGCACCGACGCTCGCCGGCGTCACGAAACGCGGCGTGCCCTGCAGCTCACCGTCGTCGTCGATGTCGGTGGTAACCAAGCCGATATGGTAATTATTCTGCGAACTTGCGGCCCCGGCGATGAAGTCCGCGAAGCCGCTCGCGAGCAGGTTCTGCTCCTCGGTCATCGACCCCGAGTTGTCGATGACGAAGAGCACGTCGACGTCTTGGCTCTGCGGCTGCACGAAGCTGTCGACCGTCTGCGCGGCCGCGCCGCCCTGGGCGATGAGCTGCACGATCGCGTCGTACTGGGCGGGCAGATTGGCCGACAGCTCGATGCTGCACGTATCCGACCCCGCGTTCGTGGGCGTGTAGGTGACCCTCCAGGTCTTCTTGGCCCCAGGCACCAAGGTCACGGGCGCGGGCGCGCCGACCCACGTGAACTCCGAGCTACAGCCGACGAACTTCGGGGCGTCGATGATCACCAGCGGGACGCTCCCGGTGTTGAGCGCCGTGAACTCGAGGGTCTTTTCGCCGCAGCCGCTGGCGACGACGCCGAAATCGAGGACGTTGGGCGTCACCTCCATGGGGCCGCAGCCCGGCCCGGTCACCACGCAGGTCGTGCCCTTGCACTGGCCCTCGTCGGCGCAGGGGTCCTCGCTGGCGCACACCGTCCCCGCAGGCGCTGGCGTCAACTGGCACACCCCGGTCGCCGGGTCGCAGGCCGCGAGCGCGCAGTCGCCGCCCCCCGGGCAATTCGGCACGGAGCTGGGGTCCACCACGCAGGCGCCGCCGGAGTCGCAGCGCATCACGCCGTCGCACGCGTTGCCGTTGTCGGGGCAGTCCGCGTCTTTCAGGCAGTCGCAGCCTGACAACGTGCCCGCGCACCCAGCCGGCCCGCACACGTCGCCGGTGGTGCAGGCGTTGCCGTCGTCACAGGGCCCGGTCGCGCCCGAGTGCACGCAGCCTTTGATGAGGTCGCAGCTATCGACGGTGCAGGGGTCGCCGTCGTCACAGGCCTTCGGCGCCGCTTTGCAGACGCCAGCCGCGCAGGTCGCCGTCGCCGCGCACTCGGCCACGCCCGAACAGGGCGTCCCGTCGCTCGCCGCGCCGAGCACACACTCGCCCGTCTGTGGGGCGCAGCCGTTGACCTGGCACGGGTTGGCCGACGGCGCGCACACCACCGCCGGCGCGCCGTCGTGAACGCACTCGCCCGCGTCGCAGGCGAGGCCGCCGTCGCACAGGTCCGCGTCCTTCCCCGCGCAGTCCTCGTCCGTTTCGCAGGCGCAGCTCCCCGAGCCGACGCACACCCCGCCAGCGCACGCGTCGCCGGTGGTGCACGGGTCGCCGTCGGAGCAGGTCGCGCCATCCGCGGCGGGCTCACTGACACAACCCTTCGCGGGCTCGCAGCTCACGCTGACGCAGGGCCCGGAGCCCGAGCAGACCAGCGGCACGGCCCCCGGCACGCAGGCTCCCCCGGCGCAGTGGTCGCCCCCGGTGCACATGTCGCCGTCGTCGCACGCCGTCCCTTCGGCGGCCAACTGCGCCACGCACGAGCCGCTGGTCGGCTCGCACACGGTCGTCTTGCACGGCCCGTCGCCCGGGGCCACAGCGCAGCTCACGACGCTGCCGGCCGCCACCACGCACCGCTGCGCCTCGCAGATCAACACGCCGTTGCACATGTCGCCGTCTTCGAACTGGGCGCAATCGGCGTCCCCGGAGCACACGCACGCGTTGGCGCCGCCATGACAAACCCCAGCGGCGCACACGTCGCCGGCAGTGCAGGGGTTCCCGTCGTCGCAGGCGCCGCCCGAGTTCGCCGCCTCGGACACACATTGGCCATCGATCGTGCACAGCGCGCGGACGCAGGGGCTGACCGGCGGGGCACAATCCGCCGCCGTCACGCACCCCGCGCCGACCGCGGTGTCCAGGCTCGGCGCGCTCACGTCCGCGTCCCCGAACCCGATCCCAGGCCCTTCGGACCCGACACCGCAGCCGCTCAGCGCCGCCACCACGACCCAGCCGACGCGCGCCCAAGCTCGTTCAGTCATCGCCGCCCTCCACTTCGATGGGCGGAAACCTACCAGAGCGGCGCCGTCAATGTGAGCCCCCCAGAGCACCCGGCGAGACCGGGCTGCTGGACTCCCTCGGTTCCCGGCGCGCGAAGCCTCGGCGCCGGGTCACGAGCCCTGCGGCTGCGCCACCGGCTCGCGGCCCCACACCCAGCTCAGCTCGAGGCCCACCGCGTCAAAGGGCACCGCGCGGACGGTCCCATCGCCGCCGTACGACCCGGCGAGGATCCAAGCGCCGCCTCGCAGCTCGAAGACCTCCAGCGTCTCGCTGAGGGGATCGACCAGCCACACGTGAGCCACGCCCGCGCGGGCGTAAAACGGCAGCTTGAGCACGCGGTCGCGGCGCTGCGTGCTGGGAGACAGGATCTCGCAGATCCAGTCGGGGACCAGGCTGATCTGCGCGGTCAGCGGCCGCTCCGGCATGTGCTCGATGCGCCAGCCCGCGATGTCAGGGACTACGGGATCGTAGTCCGGGTCCACGCCGAGGCTCAGCTCGGGCTCGGCGTGAAAACGCCAGCCACCGGGGCCGCCCACGCGCCGCCGAAACGCCGAGTCGAGCTGACTGACAAGGGCCGTGGCGGCTTCGTTGTGCGGACCCGCCGGCCGCGGGCTGACCACCAGCTCGCCACCGAGGATCTCGCCGACGACGTTATCAGGCAGCGCCTCAATATCAGCGTAGGTCGGACGGAGCTGAGCTTCGACTGCCTGACTCATGCCCAGAGCATAGCGGCGGCCTCGGGCGATGTCGACGCAGCGGCTACGCGACCCACGAGGCGCCAGCGATCTCGCGCCAGCCGATGACCGCCGCGGTGGAGCGTCGCCGCCATGGAGGCATTTGATCCATTATGGCGGCGGGTTAGAAGGTGTTCCCATATTCTCCCGTCGCGTGGCTGGCTCATGTCTTTTCAGGGACCTCC
>CAZNZH010000085.1:0-12045 GCA_964577445.1 uncultured Myxococcales bacterium | reverse complement strand
GGTGGCTCCCGGTGAGGTCGACTACATCAACGCGCACGGGACCGCGACGCCCGCCAATGACGAGGCCGAGGCGCGGGCGCTGCGACGCGTCTTCGGCCCAGGCGGCCCACCGGTCAGCGCGTCGAAGTCCTTCCTCGGCCACACCCTGGGGGCCGCGGGCGCGCTCGAGGCGGTGATCACCGTCTTGGCGCTGCGGGAAGGCCTGCTGCCAGCTACACTGAACAGCGATTCACTCGAAGAGGGCGCGCCTGCGGATCTGGTGCTGGGCGGGCCGCGGAGCGCGCCGATTCGCGTGGCGGTGTCTACCTCTTTTGCGTTCGGCGGCAACAACGCCGTGCTCGTCTTCGGCCGAGGTGATCGGTGAGCGGGGCCCTGGTCATCACGGGTGCCGCCGTGTGGCAGCCCGAGATCGGCGGCTCGACGAAAGAGCCGGCGATCCCGGCCGGGATCGACCCGCGCGCCGTTCGGCGTAGCACGCGCTTGGGCCGGCTCGCGCTCGGGGTCGCCAGCGAGGCGCTGCTCGGCGCAGGGCTCGCCGCGCCGCCCGAGGACACCGGGCTGGTCGTCGGGACAGCACTCGCCGACCTCGACGAGACCGCGGGATTTCTGGGAGGTATCCACACCCGCGGCGCGCGTTTCGCCAGCCCCCAGCTCTTTCAACGCTCGGTGCACGGCGCGGTGGCGGGCGAGCTGGCGATCCTCTTCGGGCTGCGCGGCTATAACCTCACGGTCAGCGAGGGGATGGCGAGCGGGGAGGCCGCGCTGTCGGCAGCGCTCCTGGCGCTCTGGGCGGGCCGGGCGCCGCGCTGCCTGGTCGTGGCGGTGGACGGCCGCTCCGAGGCGCTGTCGGCGGCCCTGGGCGCGCTGGGCCTGCCGGACGTCGCGGGCGAAGGAGCGGCGGCGATCGTGGTCGAGGCGGCGGCCGAAGCGGCTGCGCGCGGAGCCCGCGGATTGGCGGCCGTCCGAGGCGTGAACCCGTCGATGGAGGCTCGGTTTGAGCCCGGCGGTCACGGCGCGAGCGGGCTCTGCGAGCTGGCCCGCTACGTCTTGGGCGAGTCGGCCGTCGCGCCGGCCGCGGTCACGCTCGCGCCTTCGCCGAAGTAATCGTAGAAGTTGAACCACTGGTAGGGGAAGCGCTCGACGAAGGCCTCCAGCTCACGCGCGTAGAGCTGCGCCAGGGCCTCGGCCTGGGCCCGGCGCTCGGCCCGTGGGAGGTCGGGGGCGACGGGCAGGCGGCGCGCGTAGAAGTGCTGGTGGTCGGCGCTCAGCTTCGGCGCGAAGGTCACCAGGGTCGGCGCGCCCGAGAGCACGGCCACCAGGAAGGGTCCGGCGGGCAAATCGACCCGCGAGCCGAGGAAATCCACGGTGTAGATCGAGTCGCCGCGCGCTCGGTCGGCCAGCATCGCGACCAGCTCGCCGCGCTTGAGCGTCGACAGGATGGAGACGGCCGCCGTGAGCCCGTCGCTGATCTCGATGAGGTTCGGCGTGTCCTCGCGGCGGTGGCGGTCTAGGAAGCGGCGGATGCTCTGCGCTTCGTTGTCGAAGGCGACGATGTTCGCCTTGAGGCCGTCCAGCCGCGCGCCCGCGAGGCCGCGGTTTCCCACGTGGGCGCTCAGCAGGAGGACGCCGCGCCCCTCGTCGTAGGCGGCGCGGATCAGCTCGAAGCCGTCGCTGGTGTAGGTCAGGACGCTCTCGCGGCGCGCGAGGAGGAGCATGTCGTCGACCATGGAGCGGGCGAAGGCCTCGAAGTGGCGCCACCGGTCGCGCGCCCGGGCGAAGCGGGCGCGGGGGCCCAGAGCGCGCTCGAGGTACGCGCTCGACGCGCGGCGGGCGGCCGGGGCGAACGCGATGAAGTAGGGGAGGACCAGCCAGATCAGCGCGTAGGCGACGCGGTGCCCGAGCAGGCGGATGGTGTGAAAGAAGATCGCGAAGCCGAGCCCGCTCCCGCGGCCGCGGCCGGTCCAGCGCTGCCGTGGTCCCAAGAGCGCGTCCGGTCCGGCGGTCGCCACCGGGTGCTTTCGGCGGTAGAGCCACATGCCCGCCGCGGTGAGCACGCCGAGCAGCGCGCCCAGCACGAAGCCGACGGCGACGGAGCCGGCCAACCAGTCGGCGAAGAAGGCCGCGGCCGCGATCAGATCCACGGGCACCGCGGCGGCGTGCAGCCAGCTCCCGGCGCGCAGGCGGTGGCCGACGTGTATCGACGCGTAGGCCAAAAACGGGGCGAAGAAGGGCAGCGAGACCTGCTCGCCGGCCAGCACGGCGACCTGATTGAGGCGAAACACGCGCCCGAGGGCCGCCCCGATGATCATGTGGAGACCGAAGAGCGGCGTCGTCCCGACCAGCGCGCCCACCGCGACGGCGACGCCGAGCCGGACGGGGCTGGTGTGCTCGCGTGCCAACTGGACGACCAGCGCGCGGGCGCGCCGCTCGAGGTCGCGCAGCCGGCGACCCACGCTGCGGCGAGGCGCGGGGGCGGGCGCGGTCACGGGCGGGGCAGGAGGCGTCGGGCGGGCCAGACCAGGCGCAGCACCTGGCGGAAGACGAGGCGCGTGTGCATCACCGAGAGGCGCGCGGAGTCGACGACGCCGCGGAAGTGGCTCGTCCGCTCGTCCGGCGGGGCGTAGTAGACGGTCACCGGGACGTCGTGCACGTCCAGGCCGGCCCACGCCGAGCGGACGATGATCTCGACCTCCCACTGAAAGCGCGACGGGGCCAGCCGCAGCGCCAACGTGAGGGCCACGGGGTACACGCGGTAGCCGCTCTGCGTGTCGGAGAGACGCCGGCCGGTCTCAAGCGCCACCCAGAAGTTCGAAAACGCGCGCCCGAAGCGGCTGCCGCCCGGCACGTTCGGGACGGTGAAGTCGCGCGCGCCGACGATGAGCGCGTCGGGGTGGGCGGCGGCCTCCGCGCTCAGCTTGGGGATGTCGGCGGGGTCGTGCTGACCGTCGGCGTCGAGCGCGATGGCGTGGGTGTGCTCGCGCTGGTGCGCCGCCTTGAGCCCGGTGAGGAGCGCCGCGCCTTTGCCGCGGTTTTCCGTGTGCCGAACGACGACCGCCCCCGCGGCCTCGGCCACCGCCACCGAGTCATCGATCGACCCGTCGTCCACGACGATGACGGTGCCGACGTAGGCGCGCGTCCGGCGGACCACCTCGCCGACGGTGGACGCCGCGTCCAAGCAAGGGATGAGCGCGCAGGCGTTCAGCACCGCGGCGTCTGCTCCCAGCAAACGGACGCCGCGGGTCGGTGAGCTCGCACCCCGCGGCCGGAGCCCATGACGCCGAAGCATCCGATCACTACGGGCTCCTACTCAAGGATGGCCGCCGGGACCTCCCACACGAAGTCCTTCAAGAGCTCGTCGCCCAGCTCGGTCGGGCGCTCGCGATCGGCGCCGTATACGTGCGGAATCGTCAGCCGGAAAGCGCCGGGGGACTTGCCTTTGAGGTCGCGACACACCATGGGCACGCTGAGCTCCTCGCGCGGTCCCAGGGTCAGCTTGGTGCCGCGGGCCGCCAGCCCCTTGAGCTCAATTTCACCTTTAGATACGCCACGTTGGCAGAGCAGGTCCGGGGTCAGGATGTGCAGCGGTCGGTCGGTTCGGTTGCGGAGGAGCACGCTGAGCTCCACCGCGTCGGCGCGAGGCCTGATCCACTCGCCGTCGATGTGAAGCGGGCGCCACTCGCCGCCCGGGTTGTCCGACGGGCCGAGGTTGATCCGGCCACCGCAGGCCGAGACGGTCAGGAGGCTCGCGGCGAGCAGGGCTAGAAGGGGTCGGGTCATCGGTGGTCCTCGGGGTAGGTGCGAAGACGGCGCCGCGGGGTGTTAGGCGTCGCCGTCTCTATCGGGCCCTAACGAAGTTGGTTTTCGTTCACGCGCCAGAAGAAGTACGAGGTGATCGCGGGCCCGAGGCCGTTTTCGGCCCGAGCGTCGGCGTCGAACACCTGGGGTATGACGACCCGCAGCGCCCCGCCGGCCTTGGTGTCGAGGTGGCAGGTCAGGGTGAAGCTGACGACCTCGAACGGGTAGACGAGGATGTTGCCATCGGGGGGGATGCCGCCGGAGAGCTCGGTGCGGCCAGGTCGCTCCGCCATGTCGCAGGTGACCGTCGAGGCCGGGATGGCGATGGCGCCGGCGGCCCGCGACTCGACGTTCAGCCGCACGCGCACCTTGTCCGCGGAGGTCTCGATCCACGAGCCCCACATCGCGAGCGTGCGGGGCAACACGCGCTCGGTGTGGGTGCGCCCGAGCTCGACGCGGTGGGTGGCGCAGCCGGCGAGGACGCAGAGGGCGAGGGCGGCGACGCGGAGGGCGCGGGACATGCGGGGCTCCGAGGCGGCAGGGCGACAAATCGGCGCGATGATGGCGCGGCGAGACCGGGGGCGCAACTCCGTTGGGCGTCGTGCTAGCGTAGCGCCATGACGCGGGCGGATCTCATCGGGCTGACATGGGCTGGGGCGACGGGCGGGCTGGCGCTCGCCTTCGGGCCGTCGGTCTTGACTATCGGGCTGCCGGCGACCGCGGCGGCGCTGCTGCTCGCGGACGGCGTCGCGCGGCCGGGGTCGAGCGCCGTGGTCCCGACGATCGCTTCGGCGCCACCGCGCGCGGGTCGCCGCGTCGCCCTGACCTTCGACGACGGCCCCGACCCGAACTGGACGCCAAAGATCGCCGACGTGCTCGACGCGGCGGGGGCGCGCGCGACGTTTTTCTGCATCGGCGAGCACGTCGAGGCCCACCCCGACATCGCCCGCCGTCTGCTTGGCGGCGGCCATGAGCTGGGAAACCACTCGTTCGCCCACGCGCGGACCCTGAACTTTCGGCTCGCGCCGGCCATGGAGCGCGAGGTCCTGCGCGGCGAGACCGCCCTACGCGCCGTGACCGGCGGCTCGGCGCGCCCGCTCTACCGGCCGCCGGTCGGGCTGCGCAACCCCAGCCTCGCCCGGGTCGCCGCGCGCCTCGAGCTCCGCGTGGTGACCTGGTCGCTTCACTCCCGCGACACCTTCGCGACAGACGCCGCCGCCCTCGCCGCCCGGGTCTTGGCGCGCGTGCGGCCCGGCGACATCGTGCTCTTTCACGACGGCAGCGACCGGCCCGGCGCCGATCGCCGCGTGACGCTCGCGGCCCTCCCCGCGATCCTCGCGGGCCTGCGCGCGCGCGACCTCGACGCGGTCACGGTCTCGGCGCTCCTGGCGCCCTGACCCCCACCCTCGGCGCGTTCGGCACCGGTGGGATCTCGCCCGCGGGGCCGTTTCCCTCGACCCACGGGCCGCCGCGGCGTAGCGTCGGCACATGCCGTGGCGGCTCCCACTCCCAGAGGTGACCTTCGTCGCCGTCGACCTTGAGACCACCGGCCTGGCCCCAGGCTTCGATCGCATCATCGAGGTCGGGGTCGCCCGGTTTCGCGTGCGCGCGGACGGCAGCGTCGTCGCCGGCGGCGTCCTCGACCGGCTGGTCGACCCCGGCAAGGCCATCCTGCCCGCCGTCTCCCAGCTCACGGGCATCTCCGATCAGGATGTCGCCGGCGCCCCGCCCATCGCGGCGCTCTGGCCAGCCATCGTCGAGGCGCTGCGCCCCGAGGGCCCCACGGTCCTGCTCGCCCACAACGCGCCGTTCGACGTCTCGTTTCTCCTGGCCGCCGCAGCGCTCATCGACCCGACCTGGACCCCGCCACCGGCCGCCTGCACGGTGCGAATCGCTCGCCGCGCGCTGCCCGAAGCGCCGCGATACGGGCTCGAGGTGCTCGTGGACTGGCTCGGCTGTGGCGGCGACTCACCGTCGCACCACCGTGCCCTCGCCGACGCGCTCCACGCCCGAAACCTCTTCGGTCGCTGCGTGGCGCGCAGCGGCGCCAGGTCCATGGCCGACCTCGGCGTGACCGAACCCGTGCCAGCGCCCCCGCTCGCGGACGTCGCGTCCCTGATCCCGCCCGCCCTCAGGGGCCTCGAGGCCGCCATCGCCGAGCAACGGACGCTACACATCCGCTACCGGGGTGGCAGCAAGGGCACCCATGGCCGCCCCATCACCCCGCTGGGTTTCTACGTCCGCGACGGTGTGCTCTACCTGCGCGCCCTCTGCCTCGTCGACGGCGTCGCAAAGTCCTTCCGCTGCGACCGGATCCGAGATATCGACCGCTGACCGTCCGCATCGGCGCGGTCACGGTCGAATGCGCTTGCATGTTTATGCGCAAACCGCGCATAATTTACCGCCTTGAAGATCCGCCGCCGCCATTTGATTCTGCGCCTCGTCGAGACCCACGAAGTCGAAAGCCAGGAGCAGCTCCAGCACCTCCTCAGCGCCGAGGGTTTCGACGTGAACCAGGCCACGCTCTCACGCGATCTGCGCGCGCTCGGCGTCGTCAAGGAGCCGCGCCCGTCGGGCGGCGCGCGCTACGGCCGCGCTCGCACCGGGCCCGACACCGAGGTGGCCGTCTCGAACCTCCGCGCCTTCCTGCGCGACATCGTGGTCTCTCGAAATCTCCTCGTCATCCGCACCCGCACCGGCGGCGCCCAGCCCGTGGGCCTCGCGCTCGACCAGCTCCGCGTCGCCGGCCTCATCGGCACCATCGCTGGCGACGACACCGTGTTGGGCGTCGTCGCCGAAACCCACGACCCCGGCGCCACCGTGGCCGCCATCTGGTCACTCATCGAAAAAGGACAGGCAAGCTCGTGAAAACCCCAGTCGCTATCAAGAAGGTCGTCCTCGCGTACTCCGGCGGGCTCGACACCTCGGTGATGCTCACCTGGCTCAAGGAGACCTACGGCTGCGAGGTGGTCTGCTACACCGCCGACGTCGGGCAGGAAGAGGAGCTGGACGGCCTCGAGGCGAAGGCCCTGGCCGGCGGCGCGACCGCGGCGGTCATCGAGGATCTCACCGAGGAGTTCGCCCGCGACTTCGTGTTCCCGGCCGTGCAGGCCAACGCGGTCTACGAGGGCACCTACCTCATGGGCACGTCGCTGGCCCGCCCGCTCATCGGGCGTCGCCTCGCCGAGGTCGCCATGGAGCACGGCGCCGACGCGGTGGTTCACGGCGCGACCGGCAAGGGCAACGACCAGATCCGCTTCGAGCTGGCCAGCTACTCGGTCAACCCGCACATCCGCGTCATCGCGCCCTGGCGGTTTTGGGAGTTCACCGGCCGCAGCGACCTCATCGCCTACTGCCGCGATCGCAACATCCCCGTCACCTCGACCCTCGAGAAGCCCTACTCCATAGACCGCAACCTCATGCACGTCAGCTTCGAGGGCGGGGTCCTCGAGGATCCGTGGTCGGAGCCGCCGCCGGAGACCTACCTGCTCACCCGCCCGGTCGAGAAGACCCCCGACGACCCCGAGACCGTGCTCATCGACTTCGAGCAAGGCATCCCGGTCGCGGTCAACGGCGAGGCCCTCGGGCCGGCGGCGCTGGTCCGCAAGCTCAACGTCCTCGGCGGGCGCCACGGCGTCGGCCGCGTCGACCTCGTCGAGAACCGCTACGTCGGCATGAAGAGCCGCGGCGTCTACGAGACCCCCGGCGTCACGCTGCTGCACGCCGCCCATCGCGCCATCGAGTCGCTGACGCTGGACCGCGAGGTCATGCTGATGCGCGACGGCCTGATGCCGCAGTACGCGGCGATGATCTACCGCGGCTACTGGTACTCGCCCGAGTGCGAGCTGATGCGGAAGATCGTGCGCGAGACGCAGACCTCGGTGACCGGCACGGCGCGGCTTCGCCTCTTCAAGGGCAACGTCGTCACGACCGGCCGCAAGAGCCCGAACTCGCTGTACTCGTTCTCGTTCGCGACCTTTGAAAAGGACACCGTCTACGATCAGAAGGACGCCGAGGGCTTCATCCGGATCAACGCGCTGCGGCTGCGGCTGCGCGCGCTCAAGGAGGCCGGCCTCGACTAGGGATTCGGTTGCGCGCCCGTGGCCATCGCCGGCCACGGGCGCGTGAACTGGTTGGCGGCGGCGCCCTGGACCTCGCCCACCGTCACGGGTCGGGCGGCCTCGCGGGCGAGGGTCGTCATCGCGAGGTCGGTGGCGCCGCACGGCGCGATGGCGGCGAATCCGGCGAGCTCGCAGTCGACGTTGAGCGCGAAGCCGTGGGTGCTGACGCCGCGGTGGACGTGAAGCCCGATGGAGCCGAGCTTTCGCGGCCCGACGTAGACTCCAGGCCGCTCGGGGTCCCACCGGGCGTCCACGCCGAGCTCGGCGCTGAGACCCACGAGCAGGTGGCCGAGGGTCGCCACGAAGTCGCCGACAGCGAGACGCCGCCTGCGTAAATCGACGATCGGGTAGCCGCACAGTTGCCCGGGTCCGTGCCAGGTCGCGAGGCCGCCGCGGTCGGTCTGGACCGTCGGGATGCCCAGCTCAGCGAGGCGCGCGCTGTCGACGACGCCCCCGCGGCGGCCCAGGGTCACCACGGGCTGGTGCTCGAGCAAGAGCAGCTCGTCGGGGCCGCCGGCCAGCACGCGCTCGCGCGCCAGGTGCTGCTGCTCCAGTCCCGCCGCGTAGGCCAGCTCGCCCAAGCGCCGGACGATCACGCAGCCAGCCGCTCGGCGACGCCCGGCAGCAGCGAGAAGACCCGCATCACCTCGTCGGTCGTGTTCGGCGGGCCGACCGTGATGCGGACGACGCGCACGGCCTCTGCGGCCGAATAGCCCAGGGCCAGGAGCACCGGCGAGGGGGTGGGCGTCCCGGCGTGGCACGCGCTGCCGGCGCTGATGCAGACGCCCACCGCGTCGAGCGCCGCCACCAGCGCCGTGCCCGAGAGCCCGGGCGGCAGCATCAGCGCGAGGGTGTTGGGCAGGCGAGGCGCGCCGCGTCCGACCACCTCGGAGCCGGGAAACGAGTCGAGGAACGCCCTCTGCAGCCCCTCCCGGAGCCGCGACAGCCGGTAGGCTTGGGTGATGCGCGTCTCGGCGACCACGGCCATGGCGGCGCCAAACCCCGCGATGGCCGGGACCGCCTCCGTCCCGCCGCGGCGCCCGCCCTCTTGGCCGCCGCCGAAGATCATGGGCGGCAGCGCGCGATCCTCGCGGGTGATGATGGCGCCGACGCCCTTGGGGCCGCCGACCTTGTGCGCGGTGATGACGATGAAATCAGGCTGAAAGGTCACCGGCAGCTTCCCGGCGAGCTGCACCGCGTCGACCATGAAGGGTACGCCGCGGGCGCGGAGAGAGGGCACCAGCTCGCCGATGGGCTGGATGACCCCGATCTCGTTTTGCGCGGCGATGAGCGAGACCAACGCGGGCAGCGGCCCTGCGTCCACGAGGTCCAGGATGTCGCCTGGCTCGCAGAGGCCGTCTCGGTCGACGCCGCAGCGGATCAGCTCGCGGCCGGGTCGCGCGTCGACGGCGGCGTAGACCGCGGCGTGCTCGACCGCGCTCGCGATGACGCGGCCGGGGCCGGCGATCTCGACGATGTGGTTGATGCCCTCGGTCGCGCCCGAGGTGAAGGTCACCTGGCCTGGCTGCACGTCCAGGGCGTCGGCGACCGCCTGGCGGGCCGCCTCGACGATGGCGCGCGCGTCCCGGCCGGCTCCGTGGGCGCTGGACGGGTTGCCGTAGCCGCGGTCGAGCGCGTCGATGACGGCCTCGCGAGCCTCGGGCAGCACAGGGGTGGTCGCGTTGTGGTCGAGATAGACGCGTTCGCTCATCGGATGCGTATCCTTACGCCGTGGGTGTCGCCGCGGGTCCCGTGCTCGAGCGCCGCGCAGCCTTGGGCCATGAGCGAGAGCGTCTCACGCCACGCGCCATCTTCGCGAGCGTAGACCCGCAGCGCGCCGTCGGCGATCTTCGTGTGGAGGCAGTGCGCGATTCGCCCGTCGGGATCGACGTAATCGACGCCGACGAATCGCTCGGGCGCCGCGCTGAGCTCGCCCTCGACGCGCCGATCTCGAGTGCGCGCGCTGAACCGGCAGGCCAGCCCGTCGCCCTGGACCCGCGCCGCCCACAGGCCCCGGACAGGCCCGACGGTGATGCGCTCGCCGGGCAGGCGCAGGTGCAGCACGTTCAGCGCCGGTCCGGCCCACCGCCCGCCGCCGCTCTTCGCGCTCAGCACCTCGAGCGCCACGCCGGGAGCGCCGTCAAAGGCGTTGCAATGAAGCCACTGCCACCGCTGCGGGTGCTGCTTTCCCCAATGGTGGCCCAGCAATCCAGGTGCGTCGCGTAAGCTCAGCGTGGTCTCGCCCACCCGCACCGTGCCAGAGAATCGCGTGTTGACCTGTGGGGTCGCGGCCTTGGCGCTCGGCCAGCCGGCGCCGTACATCCACTCGGCCGGCAGATGGCGAAACCCCTCGTGATCACACGGAAACGCCAGGTCCCACGCGACGCTTGGCCCGCCGCTCTCGTCCGAGATCGTGCCGGTCGCGCGGCCCTGGCGCAGCTCGCACTGGCCGACCCGGAGGTAGAGAGACTCGGTCTCAAACCGCGCTCGCGACATCCGCGTGGTCTCGCGCAGCGCGACGTGCTCGCCGCCGTCGCCGACCCCGAACGCCACCGCCCAGACCGCCGCCTGCGCCTCCCGCCCCGTGATGGTCGGCGCCCACAGCGTGTACTTGAGCCACAACCCGCGCCGCTGGCCGAGATCCAGCTCGAGGAAGAGGCTCTCGACGTGTCCGCCGCGACCACCCCGGCGAAACCGAACGAGCGCGTCCGCCTCCGCCGGTGTCAGCCCCACCGCCGGCAGGCCCTTGCGCCGCGTCAGCAGCGCCACTCCCAGCAGCAACCCCAGCGCCCAACTCCAGCCGGCGCCCTCCGGGGTGGCGCCGCAGCCGCTTGAGCCGCCGCCGCCACCCGGTTGGGCGCTGTCCGCGGCGCTCACTTCGCCGTTCGCCGTGTCACCCGGCCCCGCCGTCTCCGGTGCGGACTGGTCAGGACCAGGGCCCGAATTATCAGGCGCGACCTCGCTGATCGACGTGTCCGGCACGGGCCCGGCGTCGGGCGCGCTGTCCGGTGCCGACTCGGGGGCCTGCTCCGGTGCGACGTCGGCCACCGGCTCCGGTCCCGGCTCGGGGGCCACCGGCGGGAAGCTCGCCAGCTCAAAGCAGCCGCCGTTCTGCGCGCCGTAGCTCCAGCACCCGCGGCCCGCGCCGCACACCCCGTCGACCGTGGCGTCGCACAGCTCAGTGCAGACCTTCTTGTCGCCCGTCGGCGTGGGCAGGCAGAGCTTGCCGCCCAAGCACACCGCGGTCGACGTGCACCCGCCCGGGCCTTGCCCCGGCTCCTTCGGGACGCCGTCGCTCGGCACGCACGCGCCGTATTGCGGGACGCTGGTGAAGGGCGCGCACGAGAAATCGCTGGGACAGCCGGGATCTTCGACCAAGCAGTAGGTCGTGCACACGCCCGTGCCCTGCCATGGCTGGCAGCGCAGGCCCTCGACGCAGCTCGAATCGTACTCACAGATCTCGCCGATCTGCGCGATCCCAGCAGGGAAATACGCGATCGCCGTGCAGGTCCCCGCCGCGGTGTCGCAGCCCAGCCGGCCCGCGTAATACTCATCGCCGCTGGCGGTGTGCCCGAGGATCATCGGGCAGTCGCCGTCGCCGCTGCATGTGTAGGGCTTCGCGGGGTACAAAAAGCACGCGGCGTGCACGTCGTCGAGCGCGAGCGAGCGGCTGGCGAGGTTCGGCAAGACGCTCGGGTGCATCGTCGGCAGGTCGCTCTCGTCGTAGGGGCCCAGGTTGTGGTTCAGGCCGAACGCGTGGCCGATCTCGTGCAGGGCCACCGACTCGACGTCGATGCGGCCGTCGCCGTTGGTCGACCACTTCTGCTTGTAGCCGTTGAACGCGATGTCGGCCTCGGTGATGAAGCCGCTGCCGGTGGTCAGCGGCGCGGTGACGCCCAGCACCCACTTGCCGTAGGTCCAGGTCGCGTCCTCGAGCCACTGCACCTCGTTGAGGCCGTTGGGGTTCGCGCCCGCGAGCAGGTTGGTCTTGGGGTTGGGCGCGTCGCCGGTGCGCTCCAGCACCAGAGTCGAGCAGCCCAAGCTGTTCCACGTCGCCAGCGCCGCGTTGATGGCGCCGTAGGTCTTCGCGGGTGTAAGTTCGTCGGAGCCGATGGCCTGGACTATGAAG
>CAZNZH010000084.1:0-12054 GCA_964577445.1 uncultured Myxococcales bacterium | reverse complement strand
CTCGCCGCACTGGGGCATGTCGACACCTTCCCGCTGGGCGACAGGGCCCTCCAAGTGGGAACAGGTGAGGCACTCGGGATGGCCGCTCCGCCGGATGTCGAACAGCTCGAGATCCTCTCCTCGCCGTGGCGGCCGGTCCGGGCCGCCGCCGCCCGGATCATCTGGCATTCATATCTCGCTCGTCGAAACCGGTTGGAATCGGTTAGCTGAGACAACTCTTATAGTGACCTGAATGCGAATGACCAGGTTGGTTGCGCTCGCACTCGCCCTGGCGGCATGCTCCGCCGCGGCGGTCGAGACCACCCTCGAAGCCGGCCGCGTCACCCTGACCGAGCGCCTCTCCGGCACCCCCTGCCGCTGCCGCTGCGGCTCGACCATCCGCACCGCCGTCGGTCTCGAGCCGGGGAGCTGGGAGGTCGTCGTGGTCGTCGAGACCCCAGGCAAATCCCCGCAAATCGACCACCGCGGCCAGGTCGTGGTGCGCTAGCCGCGGGCTCAGGGGCTCGGGAAGAACGGGCTCTTGTAGTTGGAGATGATGCGAGGGCCACCTCCGGTCGCTTTAGCCCGCGTGACCTTACCCGACGGCCAAGCGATCGACCCCACCTCCCACAGTTCCAGGTCTTTCAGCTCGGCCGTCGCCTCGTAGCCCAGGCCGCCGTAGACGTAGACGCGGACGGTGGCCGTGGAGGGTCCGAATCCATGGTCTTCCCAGTAGTGGACGCCGATCCCGTAGTCCAGGCCGTCTTTGGGTTGGTCGTAGTTGATGTTCTCGGGCCCGGCGCCATCGACGTCATCGCGGTCGAGACCCGGCTTGCCTTCGGCGGCTGAAGCGGCGCTGGCCCAATCGGGGTGCGCGTTGAACCAGAAGCAGTCGAAGGGTTGGTCGAACCAGCCGTCGGGCTCGCCGTCCCCGTCCACGTCCTCACCGCCCGCGAACGGGTGAGTAAAATGCAGGTCCAGGTCCGCGCCTGCATCCGGTCCCTCGTCGGTCTCGTCCGGGTCGCCCGGGGTGTCCCAGAGCAGCTCGATGTGCAGCGCCTGGTCGGGGATCACGGTGACGACCACGAACGCGGGAAAAAACGTCGGCTGGTCGTCCTGGTCCCACACGGTCAGGTCGAAGGTGTAGACGCCGGCGACGTTCGCCTCAAAGGTCGGGTCGGCGACCACGCTGCTGGGGCGGAACACCGACTTCGAGCCAACCGGCTGATGCACGCTCCACAGATACCGCGTCGCCGGGCCGTTCTCGATCGTCACGTCGGAGCCCACGAGGTGCAGCTTGGTCTGGGGGATGACCTCCTCGCCTTCCACGACCAGCACCGGCGGCTTCACCGGCACCGGCGCGACCCCAAACCCGGCGATCTTGCCCTGCCAGAGATCGGGCGAGGCGTTCGAGACGAGCTTCAAGAGCCCCACATCCGGCGTCGCCGCGCCCACCTCGTTCAGCTCGCCCTCAGCCGTCGGTCGATAGACCACGTCAAAGCTCGCCTGCGCCCCGGGGCCCAGCGCGAGCGGCGGGTGCGGCGCGTTGAGCCCGGGCAGCTCGCCAAAGCCCATGGCCGTCAGGTCCAGCGTGATGGCAGGCGCCGTCTCCGCGTGCAGCGACAGCGCCGAGATCGCCAGCTCGCCCTCGGTCCCGCAATGCGACACCGTCACGGTCTTCCGCGCCTCGGCGCCTATCTCCACGGCCCCGAACTGCACGTCCGTGGCGCTGACACACAACCGCGGCCCGGCGACCGCGACGTCCACCACGACGTCCGGCACCACCGGCCCACCGGTCTCGTCCGCCGCGCCGGCATCGCCGCTCGCCACCGCGCCGGCATCCGCGCCCACGGAATCCGCAGCCGCCGTCACGTCACCCGCGACACCGCCGCCGCCACCCGGCGCGTCGCAGCTCGCTGCCAAGAGCACGAACGCTAGAGCGAGGACGACCTTCATCACGACTCCAAGTACGCGGCCGACACGGAGGGCGCGTAGCTCACCTGTCAACGTACGCGGGCGCTCGGGCGGTCGCCAGCACTATCTCGCAGGCGCGAAACCGGCCCGCTCTGCCGCCGAACCGTCGGGGCCGGGGCCGTGCTGCCGCGGGCTCCCGCGCTGGCCCGACCTCGTGTAGAATCCGCTCTCCCCTCGCCGTTTTGGAGAAGCGCTCATGAAGCTCCCCGCCCGCCTCGTCGTTATCGGCCTCGCCGCGCTTGGCCTTGTCGCGTTCGTGTTGCCGCCGGCCGCGCTCGCCGCCAAGCGGGTGGTGACCATCTCCGAGACGCCGGTGACCTGGACCGAGGACGGGGTGGACTACGCGGGGCGCTACTTCGTGGACACGAATCAGGCGGCCACCGCGCGGGGGCGGCTGCCGGCGGTGCTGGTCGTCCACCAGTGGATGGGGCCTGGCGCCAACGACGAGATGCGGGCGCGCAAGCTGGCCGAGCTGGGCTATGGCGCTTTCGTCGCGGACATCTACGGCAAGGACACGCGGCCGGCGGACGTGAAGGCGGCGGGTGAGGCGGCCGGGCGCTTCAAGGGAGACCGGGCGCTCTTTCGCGCGCGGCTGACCGCCAACTACAAGAAGATGCTCGAGATGAAGGGCGTCGATCCTACAAATACGGCGGCGATTGGCTACTGTTTTGGAGGCACTGGCGTGTTGGAGCTGGCGCGCACCGGGGCTGGCCTGAAGGGCGTGGTCTCGTTTCACGGCGGGCTGGACTCGACCGACGCCGAGGACGGAAAGCGCATCAAGGCGAAGGTGTTGGTGCTGCACGGCGCTGACGATCCCTACGTGCCCAAGGCCGACATCGAGGCCTTCATCGCCGAGCTGAACGGCGGCGGCGTGACCTGGGAGATGACCTCCTACTCGGGCGCGGTGCACGCGTTCACCCAGAAGGACGCGGGCGACGACCCCAGCAAGGGCGTGGCTTACAACCCACGGGCCGACCAGCGCAGTTGGACCGCCATGACGAGCTTCCTCGCCGACGCGTTCGGGCGCTGATCAGGCGGCTGGGGGGCTGCGCCGCGGCAGGGAGTGCTCCCAGTCCGCTAAAATAGCCCGCAGCGCGGCGACGAAGGCCAGAGGCTGGTCGAGGAGCAGGTGGTGGTGCGCCTGCGGGATCTCGACCAGCGGCGAGTTGCGCTTGAGCAGATCGTACATGTACTCGCCGATCTCGGGCGGGACCACCTTGGACAGCTCGCCGCGAAAGAGCGCGACGCGGCAGCGCACGCCGGCCAGGTACTCGCTCATGGGCAGGCGCCCGTTGTCGAAAACACCCGGGTCGAAGCGCCAGGTCCAGCCCACGCTGCCATCGTCGCGCACGATCTCCCGCAGGGAGTGGCGCGCGATGTAGTCGAGGATCCACGGGTTGTCGCAGGGCTGGGTCGGGACCAACCGGAAGTGCGCGAGCGCGGTCTCGAGGTCCGGGTAGACCTTGGGGTTTCGGAAGGCCTTGACCCGCTCGCGCTCTTCGCTCTCCGGGTCGGGCCGCATCACCGGCGAGTCGACGATGATGGCGCCCGCGAGCCGCTCGCCGTGTAGCGCCGCCGTCACGATGCTGACCAGCCCGCCCATGCTGTGCCCGACCAGGATGGGCTTGCCCGTGACCCCCGCGTCGGCGACCACCGCCAGGATCTCCTGGGTCCAGAAATCGCCGACGTAGCTCGGCCGGTGGTCGCTCTCGCCGTGCCCGCTCATGTCCAGCGCCAGCACGCAGTAGTGGTCTTGCGCGATGAGCGGTGCCAGGAAGCTCCACCAGCGCGCGTGCGCCGCGCCACCGTGCACCAGCACCAGGGCCGGCTTCGACGGCTCACCCCACCTTATATAATGGATGCGCGCGCCCGCGACCTCGACCCACGCCTCATCGCCCGCGTGGGCCAGGGCCTCGTCAAACCACGGAGGTGCTTGCAGGTCGGTCGCGGCCATCGCGCGCCAGCATACGCACCGAGATAGTGATGGTCACGGTCGATTGTGCTCATGGGGAATTGAAAAACGCCGAATAGGTTGATGTGTGCGCCTTTGTGCGTAGAGTTTCGCGTACCTCTGGCCCACCCGGACCCCCTCCGCCTCCCCCCCAAGCTCCGCGCTGGTTTCCTGGCGCGGAGAGCGGCCCCCAAAACCGCGGCTTGACGACATGATGCCGACCGAACCCACCCGCACCACCGCCCGCGCGCCCGATCCGGTCGACCTGCTCTTGGCAGAGGCCGGCTGCCGCGCGTTGGTCGAGGCCGCCCCCGACGCCGCCTTCCTGCTCAACGCGGACGGGCGGCTCTGCGCGGTCAACGAGCGGGCCGCGGCGCTCTTCGGTTACTCCCGCGAGGCGATGATCGGGCTGGCGCTCCCGGCGCTCTTCCCCGAGCGCTCCCGCGACGCCCACGAGGCCATGGTCGCGCGCCTCGACGCGCGGCAGTGCCCGCGCGTCTTGGGCACCGGCGAATCCGTAGCGGTCCTGCACGCCGGGGGCTTCGAGTTCGCCGTCGACATCGCCCTGAGCTCGGTCCAGGCCACCACCGGCCCGCTGACCTGGGCGCTGGTGCGCCCGGTCGGCAGCAGCGGCCGTCCGCCGCGCGAGATCGGCAGCGCCTGCGCCCACCCCACCCCGTCGCTGGTGCCGATCTGCGCTCGCTGCCGCTGCGTCTGCGGCGCCGACGGCGTCTGGCGCCCCCTGGTGCAGAGCTTGCGCGAGCACGCCGACGCCATCTTCTCACACGGCCTCTGCCCGGGCTGCTCGCCGGCCGTCACCCGCGGCCTGCACGCCGAGCCGCCGAGCGGCTTCCGGTAGCCGACGCCCCACGAGGCTGGTGGCGGTGGGTCGCCTGACTCGCTACAGTGCCTGCGCTGGCGCGGTGAATCGGCGCCCGGCTGGAGCGACGGGTGGGCGGATTGAGAACAGACGCGACGCGGTGGGTGGTGGGCCGCCGCCTGCTGGTGGCCCTTGTTTTCCTCGCAGGTTGCGGGGGCGGGGGCGCGTCGCAGGCGGACGCCGACGCGGCGGCCGACGGCGGCGACGTGGGCTTCGGGGAGACCGTGACCCTCGTCGACGCGGTGGCGGACGCCGCTGCCGAGACCACAGACGCGCCCGACGCGGAGCCCGAGATCCAGCCCGACACCGACGCCGCCGACGCCGAGACCACCCCCGAGGTCGACGCCGATCCGGGCTGCGACAGCGGCGACCCGGACGCCTGCGACGACGGCGACCCGTGCACCGAGGGCCTGTGCGTGGACGGGGCGTGCACCTCAACAGCGCGTGATGACGTCTGCCGAATCGGAGGGACCTGCTACGAAGACGGCACCATCGCGCCCGGCAACAAGTGCCTGCACTGCGACCTCGCGACCGCCGCTGGCGCGTGGAGCTTGGTCAAGTGCTTCGACGGCGACCCGTGCACCTCCGACGGGTGCTCGACCACCAGCGGCTGCCTCCACCTGCCCGAGACCGGCATCCCGTGCGACGACGGCCTCGCGTGTAGCAAAAACGACACCTGCAAGGGCGGGGTCTGCAAGGGCTCGGTGTGCGGCTGCGTCCAGGTGGCCGACTGCGCGGAGCTTCAGGCCATAGCGCCGCCGTGCAGCGTCGTGGAGTGTAACGGCGGCCTGTGCGAGACGGTCGCGGACCTCACCCAAGACGACCAGCCCTGCGACGCGGGGTTTTTCTGCGAGATCGGGTCGAAGTGTACCGGCGGGGTGTGCGGCGGCGGCGTGCAGGTGGACTGCTCGGCGTTTTCCCAGGGGCCGTGCCGACCGGGGGTGTGCGACCCGTCGAAGGGCTGCGTGACCCAGGTGCTGGCGGACGGGGCGAGCTGCTCGGACGGCAAGCTCTGCACGGGCTCGGAGACCTGCACGGGCGGCGTCTGCCAGGGCGTGGCGCTCGACTGCGACGACGGCAACGTGTGCAACGGCCAGGAGACCTGCGATGCGGCGGTCGGCTGCGTGGCGGGCAAGGCGCTGGTCTGCGACGACGGCGACATGTGCAACGGCCAGGAGACCTGCGACCCGCACAAGGGGTGCGTCGCCGCGGTGGGCTTCTCGTGTGACGACGGGAACCTCTGTAACGGCAAGGAGACCTGCGACCCGGTGAAGGGGTGTCAGCCAGGGACGCCGCCGGTGTGCGACGACGGCAACCCCTGTAACGGCACCGAGGGCTGCCACCCGCTTCAGGGCTGCGTGGCCGGGGCGGCGCTGAAGTGCTCCGACGGCGACGTGTGCAACGGGCTCGAGACCTGTCAGGCCGGCAAGGGGTGCGTGCCCGGGGTGGCGCTGAAGTGCTCCGACGGCGACGCGTGCAACGGCGAGGAGAGCTGCGACCCGACCAGCGGCTGTAAACCCGGCACGCCGCCGGTGTGCGACGACGGTGAGCCCTGTAACGGCGTGGAGACCTGCGACGCGGCGGCGGGGTGCGTCGCTGGCGTGCCGGTGGTGTGCAGTGACGGCGACGCGTGCAACGGGGTCGAGACCTGCGGGGCGGGCGGCGCCTGTCAGCCGGGGACCCCGCCGGTGTGCGATGACCAGGACCCGTGTAACGGCGTGGAGACCTGTAACCCCGCGACGGGCTGCGTGGCCGGGACGCCGGTGCAGTGCAGCGACGGAAATCCCTGTAACGGCCTCGAGTTCTGCGACGCCAACGGTTTCTGCCAGAAGGGGGCGCCGCCCGACTGCGCGCCCTACGCGTGCGGCCCGGGCGGGTGCATGAGCGCGTGCTCGTCCGCCGCTGACTGCGGGGCGGGAGCCTACTGCGACACGACGATCGGCGAGTGCGTCGCCAAAACGCAGAACGGCGGGACCTGCCAAAGCTCGGACCTGTGCGCGAGCGGCTACTGCCAGAGCAACACCTGCTGCCAAGCCGGCATCTGCTGTCAGAGCGCGAGCACCTGCCCGGTCTACGAGCCCAGCTTCGCCGCCAGCCAACACCTCTCGGCGCCCGACGCCGACACCACCATCAGCCAAATAGACGGCGTGGCGCAGGAGGTCCTGCTCAGCAAGAGCTCCAAGCTGGACCAGCTCCTGGTGCGACTGAGCGGACCTGGCGGCAAGTCTCTGCCGGTGAAGCTGACCGCGACCATCGGCGGCCCGCCCGGAGCGACCGGCTCGCAGGTCGTCGCGCTGGCCGATTTCATCTTCGACGGGCCGGGCGACTACACCGTCGCCTTTGCCGGGCAGCCGATGGTGAGCGGCGGCGCCAAGGTGTGGTTCGCCCTCACGGGCACGGCGTTCTCTGCGCCGCCCTGCGGGCCCGATGGCTGTGACGGCCCCTTCGTCATCTGGCAGGGCTCCGTCGGCGACCCGTACCCAAGCGGCACGACCTGGCTGTCCAACGACGGCGGCGCCTCGTTCGCGTCGGTCCCCGCCATCGGCGACCGCACGTTTCAGTTGCGCGTCCGCGTGCACGGCTGCACAGACTTCCGCTGCGCCACCCCCTGAGCCCCCCAAAGCCCCTGATTTACCAGACCACGTCGAGGTTTTTGATGATCACTCGGGTCGTTCTAATCAAGCTCAACGATCAGCACTCCACCGACGCCGGCCGCGCCGCCGTGGTCGCCGAGGCCAAGCGCGTGATGCCCACGGTGGCCGGCGTGCACAGCGTCGAGGTCGGCCTCCCCGCCGACCCGGAGAGCCTGCGTTCCTGGGACTTCAGCTTGCTGGTCCGGCTCGAGTCGGCCGACGCGCTGCCCGCGTACCACGCCGACCCCGCCCACCGCGCCTTCGTCGACACATTTCTCGAGCAGCGCAAGACCATGGCCAAGGCGTGGAACTTCGAGGCTCAATGAGCGCCGCGCCGCGCCGCCGGCCCCGCGCGGTGGCCCCGCCCAAGCTGCTCGGCCTGCTCGGCCTGCTCGGCCTGCTCACGACGGCGGCCTGCGCGGCGCCCGGGCGCGAGCTGGTGGTGCTCCAGACCACCGACGTGCACGGGTTCTACACCGCCACCGACGGCAGCGGGGCCCACGGCGGCCTCCGGCGGCTGGCCTCGGTCGTGGAGCGCGAGCGTCGAGGCGGACACGACGTGCTGCTGCTCGACTCCGGCGACATGTGGTCGGGCACGCTGCTGTCGGATAGCAGCGAGGGGCGCCTGGGCGTCCAGCTCTACGACGCGCTGGGCTACGACGCGGTGGCCCTCGGAAACCACGAGTTCGACTACGGCCCCGACGGCCCCGCCCGTGAAGGAGGTGCTGACCCCTTCGGCGCGCTGGTCGCCCGCTTGAGCGAGTCCACCTTCCCGGTGCTCGCCGCCAACCTCATCGACCGCGTGACCAAGAAGCCGCCCGCCTGGCCGCACCTACAGCCCTCCATGGTGGTCGAGCGCGGCGGCTTTCGCGTCGGCATCATCGGCGTCATCACCGAGGACACGCCCAGCATCACCTTCCCCGACGTCGGCGACCGCCTCGAGTTCACCAACGCGCCGGCCGCCGTCGCCCGCGAAGCCCTGGCGCTCCGCCGCGCTGGCGTCGAGCTGGTCATCGTGCTGGCCCACGTCGGCGGCGCCTGCACGCGCTTTGACGCCCCCGACGACCTGTCGAGCTGCGAGCAGCAGAGCGACGTCTTCAAGATGGCGCGCGACCTCCCGCCGGGGCTGGTCGACGTCATCTTGGCCGGCCACACCCACCGGCAAATAGCCCACCGCGTCGCCGGCATCGTCATCGCCCAGGCCGGTCGCTACGGCGGCGCCGTGTCGCGGCTGGTCATCACCCGCGGCCCAGACAAGCGCCCGCTCATAAAGGTCTCGCCGCCCCAGGCCCTCGACGGCCCCGAGACCGGCCTGGCCGCCGAGCGCATCGGCGCGCTGCTCGTCCCGGCCGAGGCCCAGGTCGCCGCCCTGCGCTCCGAGGTCCTGGGCGCCCAGCTTTTGCGCCCCCTGACCCGCGACCGCTTCACCTCGGACACCCTGGGCAGCTTCGTGTGCGACGTGCTGCTCCACGAGCTGCCCGACCGCGAGATCTGCCTGATGAACTCGGGCGGTCTGCGAAACGACCTGCCCGCGGGCGAGCTCACCTACGGCCAGCTCTACGACGCGCTGCCCTTCGGAAACGCCGTCGCCACCATGGACCTGCCCGGCTCGACCCTGCTCGAGATCCTGCGCATCGGCACCGCCGGCGGCCACGGCGTGCTTCAGGTCGGCGGCCTTCAGGTGAGCTACGACCACGGCAAAGACCTCTGCCCCACCGTCGACCGCGACGGCGACGGCGACATCGACATCGACGACCGCGACCGCCTGCTGCGCGTCACCCTGGCCGACGGCACGGCCATCGACCCCGACCGCACCTACCGCGTCGTCACCAACAGCTTCCTCGCCCGCGGCGGCGACAGCCTGCGCCCCGTGCTAGCGCGCGTCCACCCCGACCGCATCCGCGTCCCCGTCGATGGGCTGTCCGACCGCGACACCGTCGCCCGCTACCTGCGCCGCGACCGCCCGCGCGTCAACAGCCCCGACTCCCCCATCTGGGCCGCGCCGCGCGTCACCGCCCTCGGCCAGCCCCAAGACGTCACCTGCCCCCCCGTCACAGCCCCCGTCACAGCCCCCGTCACAGCCCATTGAGCGCGTCGACCACCGCGAGGACGTCGCCGATATCGTAGAAATCGACGGTCACGAAGTTCGGCAGCCGCTCCCACCGCGCCCCACACTCCCGCGCCTTGTCGATGAAGAACGGGTCGTAATTGATCTGCTCGGCCAGCTCGGGCAGGGCTACGGGGTCGGTCAGGAAGTGGTTGAGGATGAAGAGCGGGTTATCGGCACTCCCGCGGCCCCTCCGACAGTCCAGGAAGGCCTTGGTTTTATTAGCATAATCGGTCTCAAACGCGTGCGCCCAGACGTCGTGATACCAGGCCGGGCCGGAGTCGGGCTTGTCGGTGAACACCACCAGCGGCGTGCCTGCGTCGAGCAGCTCGCGCAGGGTCGGCCACGGCTGCTCGGGGTCCTGGACGTGCACCCGGTCGACGAGCCCCGCGGCCTCGAAGGCCTCCGCCGTCGCGTCCGCGGAGATGTAGGCCTCGAAGATGAAGGCCAGGACCTCGTCGGGGTGGGTGTCCAAGAACGCCGAAAAGCGCGCCAGCCCGGCGTCCAGCGGCTCTGAGCCCGCCAAGCAGGTGCCGTGACACAGCATCGCGATGCCCTTGTCGTCGTGGGTGTCGAGCATGAAGCCGCGCACCCCGTCGGCGAGCTGGCGGCTCAGGTCGTGGGGCTGGTTCGGAAAGATCCACTCGTCGTCGGCGTTCGACATCGCGTTGTGCGCGGTCGCGAAGGCCACGGCGCTGAACGGGCGATCACAGAGCTCGGCGTGGCCGTTACAGGCCCGCGGCGCGGGCTCGGCGTCCGCGGCGTCAGGCCCGATCTCGGGCTCGGCGTCCACGATGTCAGGCCCGATCTCGGGCTCAGCGTCCGCCACAACCTCGACCGCCGCGTCGCGTTCAGCGGCGGCCCCCGCCCCCCCGTCGCAGCCGGCGCAGAGCGCGATGACACAGATGGCGACAGCGGTCTTGAGGGTTCCCACGCGCGGCTCCTGGTCGGTGGTGGCGGGCGCCTGAAGCGGTCCCATCATCACCCGCCCGAGATCCAGATGAAAGCCGGTCGCCCTCGACGCGGGGCCGCGCCATCGCTACAACGAGGGTCCGGAGGTCCCATGACCGCTCTCGCTCGCGCCCGCTGCCGGCCCGCTCTGGCGCTCGCCCTGCTCCTCTTCGCCGGCTGCCCGGGCGGCGGCGCCGCCGGCCCGACGCCGGTGGACGCCATCCCCAAGGTCACCATCGTCGACCCCGCCCGCGGCGCGGTGGTCAGCGTGGCCCTCATCGACATCCGCGGGACGGTCGACGACGACAGCGGCATCGTGGGGCTCTCCTACACGCTCAACGGCGGTGCGGAGCGCGCGGTGCCGCAGGACATCGGGCGCACGGGGCCCTTCGTGTTTCAGGTCACCCTGGTCAGGGGCGCCAACACGGTGACCGTCTTCGCCGACGACGTGTCGAAAAACCGAGGCACCGCCAGCGTGTCCGTGACCTACGCGACCCCGATTCCGAAGGACTCCGAAAAGCCCAAGCTGACCATCACCGACCCCGCCGACGGCGCCGTGCTCGACGAGGGGACCGCGCGGTTCGCCGGCACCGCCACCGACGACATCGGCGTGCTGCGCTTGACCGTGCTCGCCGCCGACGGTGTGGAGCGCGACGTGACGAAGAGGCTGGTCGCGGGCGCGTTCGCCTTCCCGGTCGACCTCGTGCCGGGCACCCAGACCGTCTTCGTCTTTGCCTATGACGCGGCCGGGAATCGGTCGGCTCGGCAGCGGGTCGTGACCTGGAAGATCCCCAAAACCGCAGCCGCCACCTTGGTATTTGACGGGGCCAAGGCCGGGCAGACCTGGTTCGGCGCCGGGGCGACCGCGGAGGCGGGCCAGCTTCGCTGCGACGCGTTCGCGGAGGCGGCGCCGGGGCTCTTCGCGCTCGCCGCCGACGCGCTCGGCATCACCTGGCTGCGCGTGCCGCTGCCCGCGGGCGTCGAGGGGCCCGAGGACCGGTTCGCGGCGTTTCAGGCCGGCGCGCTGACCTACGCGGAGCTGGTGGCCCAAGCCGGCGACGCGCAAAACGACGACGACGACCCCCTGACCGCCGCCGCGGGGCGCTTTCACTTCGGCCAGCTCGCCCACACCATGGACACGGTGTTCATGCCGCTGAAGGCGAGGCAGCCGGGGCTGCGGCTGGTCCTCTCGGTCGAGGACCGGGCCGGCGAGGGGTTCACCCAGGCGGCGATTCCCGAGGAGTACGCGGAGCTTTTGAGCGTGACGGTGGCGTGGCTGGTCGACACCTACGGGGTGGCGCCGGACGTCATCGACGCGCTGTGGCGGGCGGACGACGGGCCCGTGTCTTCAGCCGAGCTGATGGCGGCGGTGGCGGCGGCGGACGCGCGGCTTCAGGCCGAGGGGCACGAGGTCGCGTGGTGGCTGCCGTCGGCGGGCTCCGAGGCCTCGGCACTCGCCTGGGCGGGCGGGCTGCCGGAGCCGCTGGGCGTGGATGTGGGTCTTTTCACACACACGGGGAGCCCGGCCGGGGATCGCGCGACCGTCGCGGCGGCGGCGGCGGTGTGGGGGACCTGGCCT
>CAZNZH010000083.1:1165-12111 GCA_964577445.1 uncultured Myxococcales bacterium | reverse complement strand
CTCGATGTCCTGCATGTCGCGGTAGTGCGACTCGAGCACATGGTAGAGCCGCACCAGCTCCGCGTAGACCACCGGCATGGCCGACTCGAGCGTGATCTCGTCGCTCTGCGCGCCGCTGGCGACGTTGATGGGCTGCGGCGTGCGAATCCCGGCCACGACGTCCTCGCCCTGGGCATTCGGCAGCCACTCGCCGAAAAACCGCGGCGTCCCGTTTTTGGGGTCGCGGGTAAACGCCACGCCCGTCGCCGAGTCCTCGCCCATGTTCCCGAAGACCATCGCCTGCACGTTCACCGCGGTGCCGAGATCGTGCGGGATGCCCTCAGAGTTACGGTAGTCGACGGCGCGCCGCGTGTTCCACGACCGGAACACCGCGTCGATGGCGCTCCAGAGCTGCTCGCGCGGGTCCTGCGGGAAGACCACGCCCGACAGGTCGAGCACCGTCTGCTTGTAGTCGGCGGCCAGCGCCTTGAGCGCGTCGACCGACAGCTCGCTGTCCAGCACGCAGTCTTCGAGGTCCTTGGCCCGCTCGAGGTACTGCTCGAGGATGTCGGTGCGCAGGCCCATCACGACGTTCGCGTACATCTGGATGAAGCGACGGTAACTGTCCCAGGCGAAGCGCGGGTTGCCGGTCAGCTCGCCGAGGCCCACGACGGTGGCGTCGTTCAGGCCCAGGTTGAGCACCGTGTCCATCATGCCCGGCATCGAGATGGCCGCGCCCGAGCGGACGCTGACCAGCAGCGGGCCCGACGCGTCGCCAAAGCGCAGCCCCATCCGGCTCTCAAGCAGCCCCAGGGCGACCAGCGCCTCGGCGTGCAGCCGGTCCGGGATGCGCTGGTTGTCCGCCAGAAACTCAAGGCAGGCGACCGTGGACACCGTGAAGCCCGGCGGCACGGGCAGCCCGAGGCGGGTCATCTCGGCGAGGTTGGCGCCTTTGCCGCCGAGGATCTTCTTCATCGCCGCGGAGCCATCGGCCTCGCCGGCCCCGAAATTATAGACGTAGCGCGATTCAGTCATTCGGGCACTTCCCCGTGGAGGGCCTGCGTGAAGACAGGTCGGTCGATGACGTTTTTCTCATACAGACCCTCAGGTAGAGACCCGATCGAAGGCGGCGATACGGTGAAAGAGCCCGTCCACGCCGGCCAGCAGGGCGAGGCGGCGCGCGCGCTCGGCCGGGACGTCGCTCATGACGAGCACCTCCTCGAAGAACCGGGCGATGGCGGGCCCCAGGGTGGCCAGCCCCTCCAAGGCGTCGGCGTACTCCCCGGCGTCCAGGTTGGCGGTGGCCGCGCGCTCGACGGCCAGCCACGCGTCGTAGAGCGCGCGCTCGGCCGGGTCCGTCAGCGAGGCGGGGTCGAGCTCGGTGGGCGCGGTGTCCTCGACGATCTTGCGCACGCGCTTCACCGCGGCGGCCAGCGCGTCCCAGCCCGCGGTGCGCTTCATGGCGAAGAGCGCCTCCAGGCGCCCGCGCGCGTCCGCCGGGTCATCAAACCCCACCGCGAGGACGGCCTCGGCGAGGTCCGCCGTATAATCCTGCGCCAGCGCGGCTTTCATGCGGCCGCGGAAGAACTCCAGCAGCCGCTCGCGCACCGGCGCCCACTCGGCCGTGAGCCCCGCACCGTAGGCGCCGCGCGCGGTGTCCAGCGCGGCGGCGATGCCGGGCGTGGGCTCGGCCTCTTCCAAGATGCGGATGACGCCGAGCGCTTGCCGGCGCAGCGCGTAGGGGTCGGCGGAACCCGTCGGCTCAAGCCCCAGCGAGAAGCAGCCCACCAGCGCGTCCAGCTTGTCGGCCAGGGCGACCGCGCGGCCGATGGTGCCCTCGGGGATCTCGTCTGTGGCCGAGCGCGGGCGGTAGTGCTCGAAGATCGCCGTGGCGACCAGCGGGTGCTCGCCGGCGCGCCGGGCGTATTCCATGCCCATCTCGCCCTGAAGCTGTGCGAATTCGCCCACCATGTCGCTGGCGAGGTCGGCCTTGGCGAGCAGCCCAGCACGCGCCGCCAGCTCGGGCGCGGCGCCGTCGTCGGGCGCCAGGGTCGCGACGAGCTCCCGCGACAGCGTCTGGAGCCGCGTAGCCCGGGCGCGCATGGTCCCCAGCCCCTGCAAAAACACCCGCTCGTCCAGCTTGTCGACGAACCAGTCCAGCGTGCGCCGGGTGTCCTGCTCGAAGAAAAACCGCGCGTCGGCCAGCCGGGCCCGCAGCACGCGACCGTTGCCCGCCGAGACCACCGAAGGATCCGTCGCCTCCGTGCCCGCCACGATGATGAAGTGCCGCGTCAGTGCGCCCGAGGAGCTCAGGATCGGGATGTAGCGCTGGTGCACCGTCATCGGCGTCGTGATGACCGACTTCGGCAGCTCCAGGTAGCTGGCGTCGAAGTTCCCGAGCAGCGGCACCGGCCACTCGACGATGCCGCCGACCTCTTCCAACAGCGCCTCATCGAGCGCCGGGATGCCGTCGACATCGGCCGCCAACCGCGCAGCGCCGCTCTCTACGCGCTCTTCGCGCACGGCGGCGTCCGGCTCCACGAAGCGCTCGCGCAGCCCCTCGAGCCACGACAGCGCCGTGTGCACCTCAAATGGCTCGGGCGCCATGAATCGATGGCCGCGCGTCTTGTTGCCCGAGGGCACGCCGCCCCAGCGGAGCGGCAGCACCGCGCCGTCGTACAACGCCACAATCCAATGGACCGGCCGGATGAAGCTCTCGCGGCGGCTGCCCCACCGCATGGCCTTGGGCCACGTCAGCTTGTCGATGCAGCTCACCAGCAGGTCGGGCAGCAGCTCGGTGGTGTCGCGGCCCGGGGTGTGGACGGTCACGCCGATGCGGTCGCCCTTGTCGCTCGCGCGGCGCTGTAGCGCGTCGACGCTGACGCCGTGCCGCCTGGCGAACCCCTCGGCCGCGGCCGTCGGGTTCCCGCTTTTATCGAAGGCCGCGTCGTAGGGCGGCCCGAGCATCTCGGCGGTGCGGTCGGGCTGGCGCTCGGCGATGGCCGCGACCACGGCCAGCCGCCGCGGCGTCGCGTAGCCGTGGATGTTCTCAAACCCGAGCCCGATGGCGTCGAGGCCCTCTTCCAACCGCTGGCACAGCTCTTGTCGCGCGCCGCGAAGCAGCCGGGCCGGGATCTCCTCGGTACCGACCTCGAAGAGCAGCTCTCTCACTCGCCACCCCCAGCGCTCTTCAGCAACGGAAAGCCAAGGGATTCTCGCTGCTGGATGTAGGCCTCTGCGACGCCCTTGGCCAGCGTCCGCACGCGGAAGATGGTCTTCTGCCGCTCCGCCACGCTTATCGCCCCGCGCGCGTCGAGCAGGTTGAACGCGTGCGAGCACTTCATGCAGTAGTCGTAGGCGGGCAAGACCAGCTCGAGCCCCAGCAGCCGCAAGCACTCGGACTCGTAGCGGTCGAAGAGCTCGCGGTGAAAGGCCACGTCGGCCTCTTCAAAGTTGAAGCGCGAGAACTCCACCTCGTCCTGATGCTTCACCTCGCCGTAGGTCACGCCGGGCGCCCACACCAGGTCGTAGACGTTGTCGACGTCTTGCAAGTACATGGCGATGCGCTCAAGGCCGTAGGTCAGCTCGGCCGAGATCGGGTGCAGCTCGATGCCACCCACCTGCTGAAAGTAGGTGAACTGGGTGATCTCCATGCCGTCGAGCCAGACCTCCCAGCCCAGCCCCCAGGCGCCGACGGTCGGCGACTCCCAGTTGTCTTCGACGAAGCGGATGTCGTGGCGCGCCGGCTCGATTCCGATGGCGACCAGGCTCTTCAGGTAGAGCTCCTGGACGTCGGGCGGCGACGGCTTCAGCAGGACCTGGAACTGGAAATAGTGCTGTAGCCGATTGGGGTTTTCGCCGTAGCGGCCGTCGGCGGGGCGGCGGCAAGGCTCGACGTACGCCGCGCGCCACGGCTCGGGCCCCAGCGCGCGCAAGAAGGTGGCCGGGTTGAAGGTGCCGGCGCCCTTTTCGGTGTCGTAGGGCTGAACGATGAGGCAGCCGTGGCTTGCCCAGAAGTCCTGGAGGGCCAGGATGAGCCCTTGAAACGTCTTGCTCACACGCGGCTCCGGGCGACTTACGGAGCCGAGTTGCTATCACCGCGCCGAAGCCGGTGTCAACGATGCATCCCCGCCGGGCGGCTGCGCTGGCGGCCCGCGAAGTCCCGGTCTGGTTCGGTTTCGCGCCTCGACGGCGGGCGGAGCGGTAACCATCCCAAGTCGGCGCGCGTACCCCCTTGCAACCCCACCCACCAGCGCCAGCGTCGCCGTCAGCGAGGAGGTCCTGGCCGCATCATGGTGGTTGACTTTTCGATAGGTCGAAGTTAAATCATTAGATATTAATCTACCTCGATGACCGAGGAGAGGAGAACCCGTATGATCGTTAGAACGTCCCAGATCCTCATCGCTTCCCTGGCTGCCGTGGCCCTGATGGCGACCGCTGCGCTGGCCGAGGCCACCACCTTCAAGATGAGCCCGGAGCAGGGCGGCCTGAACCGCATCGCCTTCGAAAACGACGCGCCCTTCGAGTCCATCACCGGCATCACCAACGCCGTGACCGGCGAGCTCAAGGTGGACCTCGCGAACCCGTCGGGCGCGACCGGCAAGCTCAGCATCCCGGTCGACTCGATCCGCACGGGCATCCCCATGCGTGACGAACACCTCCAGAGCGCGGACTGGCTGGACGCCAAGACGCACCCGACCATCGCGTTCGTGATCGACAAGGTCGAGACGAAGGCGAAGGCGTTGACCGATGGCAAGCGGGTCGAGGCGACGGTGAGCGGCAACATCACCATCAAGGGCGTCACGAAGCCCGTGAAGGCGAAGGCGTTCGTGACCTTCCGCAAGGCGACCGAGGAGAGCAAGAAGGCGTGGATCACGACCGACGTGCTGGTCGTGCGCGCCGTGTTCAAGCTGAACATCCGCGACTTCGGCATCAACCCGCCCGACAACATCGCGGGCGTGAAGGTGGCCGATGAGGTCGAGGTGAAGGTGAGCCTGACGCCGGCGATGTAGTCGGCGCGGGCGGGTGCATCTCGAAGGGCCGGACGGTGGTGTGAGCTGCTGCCGGCCCTTCGTGTTTCAAGGTCCGGCAGGGATTTCGACAACCGGGAGGGGACATGGACGCGTTGAAAAGGAACTGGAAGATCGTGCTCTTGGCGCTCGTCATCGGCGCGGCGGGCGCGGGATACATCGTGTATACCATGCTTTTCAAAGTCGATCCGGCCTTCGTGGCCGAGCAGCAGAAGCTCCAAGAGCAGCGCGATAAGGCGAACCAGGCGCTCGGTGTCGGCTCAGCCGAGGACGACTTCGACGAGCTGAAGGCGCCTGAGGACGACAAGGGCGAGTAGGGAGGCGCGGCGCGGGCGGGGCAGGGCGCGGGCCCCTCTCGCGTGAGTCGGCGGCGCAGCGGGCCCTACAGCTCTTCGCGCGCCTGCTCGATCAGCATCTCGGCTTCCTGCTTCGGCGCCATGTGGCCCTGCGCGACGGCGAGGCTGTGTGCGGACTCCAGCGCCTCGATGGCCTCGGCGTAACGCTCGAGCTCCATGAGGCAGGAGCCGAGGTGCAAAAACGCCACGCAGTAGTCCGGCTTGAGCGCGACGAGCTCGCGAAACTCAGCCGCGGCCTCCTCGAAGCGTGAGGCCCCCTCGAACGCGGTGGCGAGGCTCCAGCGGGGCTGCTCCATCTGCGGGAAGCGCTGCTTGAGGTCCTGAAACTGAGCGATTCGAGCGTTGGGGTCCACGTGGCGTCCTGGTGCGGTTCGCCGCCCTCCATATAGGAACTCGGCGCCCGGGGAAAGCCGGCGGTCACCATCGACCTCCCACCCCCTGTCTCCGCCCCAAAACGGGTTCGACCGCCTACCGCGCCGGCCCGCCCTGAGGTACGCTCGGCTGTCGGCGCCCGATTCGCGGGGCGCGGCGGCAATTCGCAAGCAACGGAGAAGCCAAATGGCCCGTTCCCACCTCAGTTTTTTCGCCGCGCTTGCGCTCCTAACAGCCGCCTGCGTCGAGCCGCCCCCCTACCCCAAGATCATCCCCCGCGCCGACGCCGACGCCACAGCGGACGTCGAAGCCGACACGACGCCCGAGGTCGCACCCGACACGGCGCCCGAGATCGCACCCGACGCCGACGTCGACCCTGACACCCCGCCTGACATCGAGCCCGACACCGACGCCGACGCCGACGCTGAGGGGGACGCCCAGCCCGACGCCGACACCGACGCTGAGGTCGACGCCCAGCCCGACGCCGACACCGACGCTGAGGTCGACGCCCAACCAGACGCCGATGCCGACGCTGAGGTCGACGCCCAGCCAGACGCGGAGGCTGACACCGAACCCGAGATCAAACTCGACACAGAAGCCGACACCCAGCCGGACGCCGACGCCGAACCCGACACCCAGCCGGACGCCGACACCGACGCGGACAACGGCGCCGACGCGGAGCCGCTCTGCGTCTCGGCCGCCACCTGCCCGCCCGCCGGCCCCTGCCAAGGCCCGCCCTCCTGCGACCCCTTCGGCGCGGGCTGCACCTACGAGGCGCTGACCGGCACCCCCTGCGACGACGGCGACCCGTGCACGGTCCCCGATCTCTGCGAAGCCGGGGTCTGCAAGACGGGCCCGAAGGACTGCTCGGGGTTCAAGGGTGTCTGCCTTATCGGCCTCTGCAATCCGGCCAACGGCGCCTGTTCAAGTGAAGCCGCCACGGACGGGACGCCGTGTGACGACGCGAAGCCCTGTACCGTGGGCGACATGTGCACCGCGGCGAAGTGCGTTTCGGGCCAACCGAAGAACTGCTCCGACTTCAACGCCTGCACGTTGGACTCTTGCGAGCCAGTGTCCGGCGCCTGTGCCCACGAAGACGCTGAATTCGCGGCCGACTGTTCAGATGGCGACCTGTGCACAGCCTCGGACGGCTGCCAGGCCGGGCAGTGCGTGGGCTACCCCACAAAACCAATGGAGGTTGAGTGGTGGACTCGCATCGGCGGCCCCGGAACACAGTACCCGCCCCGCGTGCTGGTCCACGAGGACGACTCGATGACCTTGGTGGGGATTACAGACGGTGACTGGGAGGTCGGCGTGCAGCCTCAGCCGCCGTTCTGGCCTGTCGCCAGTCCCGACCTCGACATCGCGCTCGTGCGATTGAACCCATCTGGAGGCGTCGCATGGAGTCGGCCGCTGGGCGGCGCGGACTGGGACATCCCGTTCGCGTCGGCAGCCGGGGTGAATGGGAGCTTTCATTTCGCTGCGTCGATGAGTCCGGATGCGAACCTCGGTTCCAAGGGAGCGCCGTTCATGCCGTCCGATTTGGCTCCGGACCTGACCATGGTCTTGGCGACCTTCGACCAGTCCGGCGACCTCAAATGGGCAGCTGGCCTTGAGGGGCCCGGCGCTTTCGAGGCGGTTGCGGCGCTGCCGGCTGGCGGCGTTCGGGCGCTCATCATCCATCGCGAGCAGGTGACGGTGATCGACGCGAGCGGTCAATCGCCGGTGGTCCTTCCGGTCGATTGGACGGACAGAGACAGCGTGTGGCTCGCCGACTTCGACGCGGCTGGAACCCTCACGAAGCATGCGCGGGTCCTTTTCCTCCCCGGTCCAGGATATCAGCCGTTAAATTCGCGGCCGATCCTCGTCGTGGACTCTTCAGGGGCCACCTACATCCTCCACCTGGGCTGGGAGCAGGTGGAGTGGGGCGAAGGGGCTCAAGCGACGGGCTACAACTTTGGGCCGGGAACCGGCGCGGCCCTGATTCGCGTGCTTTCCGATTTCAGCATCGGCTGGGGTGTCGTGGTCGGTTTTCCCCAGGGTGCAGAACTCGGACGAGGGTTGTCTATGGTTCCCACATCTGACGGCGTGGCGATTGCCGCAACGAGCGCAGCGGGAGGGTTCGTGCTCAGCAACCTAGGCGGTGGCCTCCACTCGGTGTACCCCGAGGAAACACCACCTTCGGGAAAGGTCGTATTGCTGGCGTTCTTGACCAGCAGCGGCGCGATCTCCGGGTCGCTCGGCGCCGTGCGCGCGGTCAGGGTCGGACTGTGGCAGGAGGGGGACGGCGTGGCGATCGCTCTGTCGTCCAACGCGCTTACCGATGGCGCGGTATTCCTCAATGGCGGGCTCAAGACGACGGCGGGTGTGGTCCCTCTGAGCGCGGGCACGACCACGATCGACGTGGTGACGGTTTCGCCCACCGGGCAGATAGTAGGAATGCAGCCGCTCTCAGCGCCGTACGACACTTTCCTTCGCAAGCTCGGAGCGGACTCGCTCCTGGCGCTAACCAGCTCCCCCGGCGTCGTGAAGGCGACTGGTCCAGGCCTCAGCTTGCCTCCCGCCGACGGAGTCGACAGCTACATCGTGAAATTGGGTCAACAACCCGGCCAGAGCTGCCCGTAGTGGCCCCGTCCACGAGTCGAGACCGGTGGTCTGGCGAGGCCGGACCACGCCTATGCCACAACCGGCCGAGGGCCCCCACCTCCTTCGGGACCTACGACGACTCGGACAAACCCCTACGTCGTCGTGGTTTCGGCGCGCTCGTGCGTCACTCGTCTACCGCTCAGCCAAGCTCTCACATACGCTCGGCTGTCGGCTCGCGTTTCCCAGCGCGAAGCAATTCATCGCAAGCAGTGGAGCCCCGAATGCCTCGATCCCGCCTCACTATTTTCGCAGTGCTGGCATGCTTGGTAGGAGCCTGTATCGAGCCGCCGCCATACCCTAAGATCATCCCGCGCGCCGACGCCGACACCGACACCGCGGCGAAGGTCGAAGTCGACACCTCGCCCGACATCAAGCCCGACGCCGACACTGTTGCGGAGGTCGATGCCGACACTGCTGCGGAGGTCGACGCCGACACCGTGGCGGAGATCGACGCCGACACCGTGGCGGAGGTCGACGCCGACACCGCAGCGGAGGTCGATTCCGACACCGCAGCGGAGGTCGACGCCGACACCGCGGCGCAGGTCGATGCCGACGCCCCAGCGGAGGTTGATGCCGGCACCGCAGCGGAGATCGATGTCGACACCCCAGCGGAAGTCGATGCCGACACGACGCCGGACATCGAAGTCGACACTGCGACCGACACCGATACCGACACCGACACCGGCCCAGACGTCGTCCCCCCCTGCCTGACCGCGGCCGACTGCGCGCCATCAGGCCCCTGCCAAGGCCCGCCCTCCTGCGACCCCTTCGGCGCGGGCTGCACCTACGAGGCGCTGACCGGCACCCCCTGCGACGACGGCGACCCGTGCACGGTCCCCGATCTCTGCGAAGCCGGGGTCTGCAAGACGGGCCCGAAGGACTGCTCAGCATCCGACGGCACTTGCCTCGTAGGTGCCTGCAACCCCCTCGACGGCTTCTGCGAGCCGATCCCTGCGCCCGACGGCGCTCCCTGCGACGATGGCAAGCCTTGCACCCTCGGCGACACCTGCAAGGCCATCAAATGCGGCGGAGTCGCCAAGAGTTGCGAGGACTTCAATCCGTGTACGGCGGACTCGTGCGATTCGAAGACCGGCGCGTGTAGCCACACCGTTGCCGCCGATGGCACCGTGTGCGACGATGGCGACGACTGCACGGCCGCGGATACATGCAACTCGGGTCAGTGCGTCGCCGTCGGGAAGGACGAGACAATCACGAACTGGGAGTTGAGCCTCAGCCCCGCGCCGTTTAACAACAAGATCAAGCACGGTCGTCGTCAGGACGGTGGAGTCCAAGTCGTGGCCGAGATGGACGCACCGGCGATGCTCACCCACGCGGGCGGTTCGCAAGAGTTCTCCCCACCCACAAGCCCTAGCGCAGGGCAGTTCGTTTCAGGGCTTTGGTTGTTCGGGTTCAGCAAGAGCGGACTGCTCGAAGGCTATCGGCCGGTAGGTGGGTCCGAGAAGATCAGACTGCTCGACCTCGTAGTGACTCCGCTTGGGGGGATGTTCGTGTTGGTGCAGCGCTCCGGCACCCTGGTCATCCCGGTCACGGAGGTGAACCTCGAAGCGCCGGAGAGCGGTAGCGCGACGTCGCTGTTGTACTTCCCGCTGGGTGGCGACTTCGGGTGGGTCCTGACCTTTCCCTCAGCGTTGGAGCCGGTCACCTTGTGGTACGACTCGGGCCCGTCTCCCTGGATAAACGTGATCGCGACGCACGCGGTTGCGGCAACGCAGCCGGTTGTAAGCGGCACACCGCCCGCCTCCCTTCCCGCCGCGCAATCGACGACACGCGCTCTTGCGCTGATGAGTTGGGCGCTCGATGGCTCATCAGCGCGCGCCGCCGACATCGGTTGGTTGAGCGAGGCCGCGCTTGAGTCGCGAGTCGTCGCCAGGGGCGCGCCCGACCATCGCTTCAAGGTTGGGATCGGACTTGAGGGCCCGGGCTTTCTGAACGTTGCGGGACTGACGCCGCTGACGCCGTCCGGGGAAAGCGCGGCGCTCTTCGGTTCGTTCTCTCCGAGCGGCCTGGGGCAGTCCTATGCGACGGCGGACAGCCCGACGATGGTCGCGCTCGCCGTCCTGGACTTTGATGCCGTTCAAGGCGGGGTGGCCACTGTGGTGTACTCGAACGCGATGACCTTCATTGACGGGTCCGGCGCACAGACCGACGTCACGGCCGGGGAGCCCGTGCTGGGGCACCCGCCGGGTTGCCTGTTTCGGACGGACTCGGCGGGCGAACTGATGTGGCCGCTTAACTGTTCGAATTCCGGGGGGTTCGTTGTGCCTCGGTTGTCTGCGGATGGAGCCGTGTTTGCTGTTGGATCGGCGTGGGATCTCTCCGCCCCGAACGGCACTACCTACCGTCTCTCGTCCGATATCGCGATCCAGGGTCGGTTCGCCGCAAAGCTCTCACCTCAAGGCGAACTGCTCTCCCTCGCGCTCCCTGAGGGCCTCAACACCTGCTTTAACTTCGGAGTGGACCCGTCAGGCGCCTACACATGCGAGGGTTGGAAATACTCCGAGGGCGAGCCCAAGGTCATCGAGTACTTCCTCAGGTCTCTTGC
>CAZNZH010000083.1:0-1155 GCA_964577445.1 uncultured Myxococcales bacterium | reverse complement strand
CGGCGGTAGGCTGCGGGGATTGAGCGGGGCGCATCCTTCTGTGCCCTGTGCCGGCTGGCCCGACGCGGGGCATTTCTCTATAGCCGCGCCGCGACATTGGATGCCGGGGTTCGACGCAGAGACGCTCCCGCGGCGTCCGTGCGCGCGGCCGGTGCGGAACCCGCGCTGTCCCAGGAGCCCGGGACGACCGTGGGGAGACTCACGGAAAGAGGAAATCCAGGCAAAGGGCGACGCCGCTACAGCAAATGCAAACCGAACCGCAAGCGCTCGTGCACTGACAGCTTCCTTTGGTCGGCAGGCACTTCCCTGAAGCGTCGCAGATGCCTGGAACGTCCTCTGTGCAGAACAGAAAGCCCACCTCCTCCTCGCAAATAGCGTTCGCCTGAACTCGTGATTCGCAGGCGCCGGTCAGTCCGTTGCAAGCGAAGGCCTTGCAGGTGCCGGCGCTGCCTCCTTGGCATGGCTGAAACGCTGGATTGCTAGGATTGGTGAACTCCCCCGCAGTCTGCGGCTGGTGCTTGCATGCTTGGACTGCCGGACTCGAGTCGCAGTAGTCCACAGTGCAAACGTTGTTGTCGTCGCAGGTGTTGGCCTTTCCCGGGTTGCACTTCCCGTTCGAGCACGTATCCCCGGTCGTGCAGAACGAACCATCTTCGCAGGGTGAGCCATTCGGCGCCTTCTGGTTCGAGCAACCCGTGACGGGATCGCAGGTATCGGTGGTGCAATCCTTGTCGTCGTTGCAATTCAGAGGGTTGTTGCCGACGCAGACGCCGCCCACGCATTTGTCGCTCTGGGTGCAGACCGTGCCGTCGTCACAGGGGTTGTTGTTGGGGGTGTGGACGCAGGCGATGCCTTGACACTTGTCGTCGGTGCAGGGGTTGCCGTCGTCGCAGAGGTTGTCGTCGGTGAGGCCGTTACAGTCGTTGTCGATGCCGTCGCACAGCTCGATGGCGCCTGGCTTGACGTTGGCGTCCAGCGGAGCGCAGTCGAGGTCGTCGGGGACGCCGTCGTTGTCGTCGTCGGGGTCGCACGCGTCGCCCATGCCGTCGCCGTCGGTGTCGATCTGATCGGGGTTCGGCACCAGCGGGCAGTTGTCGCTGGTGTCGGGGATGCCGTCGTTGTCGTCGTCCTCGTCGACGCAGTCCTTTTTGCCGT
>CAZNZH010000082.1:0-12133 GCA_964577445.1 uncultured Myxococcales bacterium | reverse complement strand
GGAGTTTCAGACCGGCGTGCGGGCGCCGACGCTGCGGGCCCCGGCCTCATTGCCGCCAGCGAGGTGGTGGAGCGCGACCGCGGCCTGGATGAGCCCTTGAAGCGCCTCGCGGTCGAGGCCCGGATCCATCTGACGCCACACCTCTTCCCACGCCTCGTGAGCGGCGAAGAAGTCGGCGCGCTCAAAGGCCTCGAGGCCCGCGCCCAGCGGGTTCGCGCCCGCCATTTACGCTCTGCGCGAGGCCGCGATGGCCTCATCGACCGCGTCGAGGACCAGGGGGACCTCGACCAAGGGGTTCGGCCAGTGCGGGGCGAAGCGCAGGACGCCATCGGGCGTCGACGTCACGACACCGCGGTCCGCGAGCGCTGTGTGCAGCGCGATGACGTCGACGCCATCGGGCGGAATCACGCCCAGAATGCCCGAGCGGGCCTCGGGCAGCGCCGCCCGGAGGCTGTGAAATCCGCGGGCGCAGAGCCCCTCGTGCAGCGCGGCGTTATAGCCGTCGATGTGCCCAAAGATCGCGTCGATCCCAAGCGCCGCGAGCAGCTCCACGCTGGCTCCGAGGGCCGCAAGCCCAACGGCGTTCGCCATCCCGCTCTCGAACATGTCGGCCCGGGCGCGGATGGGCCGGTCGTAGCGGAGGTGGCCGGCGCCCTGCCCCAAAAAGCCCAGGCCGTCCTCGTGGCTGAGCCAGCCGGCCAACAGCGGCCGCAGGGCCGCGATCCGCTCGGGCGCCACGTAGAGCAGCCCGGCCCCGTCGAGCCCCATCATCCATTTGTGGCTGCCCGCCGCCAGGTAGTCGACGCCGTCGCCCACGACGTCGACCGGGCACGCGCCGACGGCCTGAATCGCGTCGACGAAGAGCTCCGCGCCGTGCTGGTGGCACATCGCCGCGATCTCCCCCAGCGGCAGCCGCACGCCGGTCTGAAACTCCACGGCTGACAACGCGACCAGGCGCGCGCCGCCTGCGAGGGCGGCGCTCAGGCGGTCGAGGAAGTCGCCGGGCGGCCGCAGCGGGTCGGGCGCGTCCAGCCACACCGGCACCAGGTCGTGGGCGCGCGCGGCCTGTAGCCAGGGCGTGACGTTGGTCGGGAACTCACCGCGGCAGAGCACCACGCGGTCTTCAGCCCGCCAGGGCAGCGACACCGCGATGGCGGAGATGCCCTGGGTGGTGTTGCCCATGAACGCGATGTCCTCACCGCGCGCACCGATGAGCGCGGCGACCTGCTGGCGCAAGACCTCGCGCTGACGCTTCCACACCATGAACGCCGAGACACCGGAGCGAGCTTGGTCGGAGACGAAGCGCCACACGGCGTCCTCGACCGCTACGGACGAGGGCGAGATCGCGGCGTGGGCGAGGTAGGCCCGCGCCTCGAGTCGCGGGAAGAGGCTGCGGTCGCCAAGACGGGGCGAGTACTGCTGGGCTGACTCCACGGCGTGCCTCTACGAGTCGAAGGTGTCGACGAGCGGCCCAAAGCCGCCCCGGGTGACCAAGAGCTGCCCCTAGGGCGTGCCGGCGGCCACGATGGGGACGGTCGCGGTGATCTCGACGCCAGCGCCGGCGCCTCCTGCGGCCCAGCTCGCGCGGAAGCTACAGGTGCCTTCGGCCTTTCCGCGCACGGTGACGAAGCCCGACACGACACAGGTGGACTCGCCGAGACCCAGGACCTCACAGATCTCGGGCGTGTCGCTCACCACCGTCATCGGCGTCTGCGGGCAGCAGACGTACTGGCCGGCGACGGTCGGGAGCACGCGCACCGAGCCGATGGCGTTGACGGGGACCTTGTCGTCGAGCGACGCGGGCGACAGGCCGCCGCCGTCGATGTCACCGATGTGCACCAGCCGCATGCCCAGCGTGTTCGAGTCCACCTGGCTCGAGAGGGTCACGAGGCCGGGCGTCGCGGACGTGCGGACGTGGAAGTTCTCCTGGTCTTTGGAGGTCGCGTCGAACACCACGCCCGCGGCGGGCTCCACGTCCACGGGGTGCAGCCCATAGCCGATCAGGGCCTTTCCCGAGCGCAGCTCGATGTCGAAGGGGACCAGCACGTCGGTGTCGACGAAATAGGCGGCCTCGTTGTCCGGCGAGCAGACGTGGCGCAGCTTCAGCACCTCGGGTTCGCGCGCCTGCATGTCGACGCTGTCGTCGACGCTCGTGCCGTCCTTCAGCTTCGCGCGCACGGCGATGCGGGCGGTGCCGTCGGCCGCGCCCTCCAAGATGATGGGGCCCTTCGTGCTGAAGTCGACGACCCGCAGCACGCCGGCGGACTCGCTGCGGGCGACGAGGAGGTCCACGTCGGCGCGCGTCCCCGCCTCGCGCACGGCGAGATCCAGCCTCGCGCCGACGGCGATAGGCTTATTGAAGTCCGAGATCTCGTCGACCGCGGCGTACGAGAAGAGGAGGTGACCCTCGTTGCCGGTCAGCGTCGACTCGCACCCGCTCGCCGCACCGAGCGCCCACAGCGTCACGCTCGCCACGAGGCCTCGACACACAGCTCGTTTCAACATCTCGCCCTCCGTCGGGGGTCGCCAAATTGGGCGGCACCACGCGCAGAGGGTAGCGCCGAATGGCCGCGACGGCGAATCAAAGCGCAGCCCGAGATCCGGTCCCTCAGCCCTGTCCGACCGCCCGGATCCGCTCGCGGATCACCTCTGGCCAAGCGTCTTCGGCGTGGGGCACCAGGTCCATCAGCTCGAGGGTGGCGAGGATCTTGCGGACACCCGCCTCGACGGTCTCGCCGCAGGTGTTGACGACGACCTCGGCGTTGTCGGGCGCCTCGTAGGGGTCGTCGATGCCGGTGAAGTGCTTCAGCTCGCCCTTGAGCGCGCGAGCATACAGGCCCTTCGGATCGCGCTCGATGAGGTGCTCCAGCGGGCAGTGCGCGAAGACCTCGACGAAGGTGCCCGCCGGGAAGGTCTCGCGTATCTGATCGCGGGTGTCCTTGTAGGGCGAGATGGTCGCGCCGATGGCGACGACACCGTTTCGCGCGAGCAGGCGCGCCACGTAGGCGATGCGGCGCACGTTCGTGTCGCGGTCCTCTTTCGAAAAACCCAGTCCTTTCGAGAGGTTTGTCCGAACCTCGTCGCCGTCCAGCACCTCGACCTTCATGCCCCGCTCGCGCAGCACTTCAGCGAGCGCCGTGGCCAAGGTGGACTTGCCGGCGCCGGATAACCCCGTGAACCACAACGTGAATCCTCGATGCTCTATCAACGTGTCTCCTGAACCCCCAGCGGGGTCAGCGCGCGAACCCGTAGACGTCAAAGGCTTCGGGGAGGGCCTGCTGTACGAAGGCCGCGTCCAGTCCGAAATCCTCTAGCGCGTAGCGGTGTCGGCTCTTGTAGCTCTCGTGGCGCCGTGTGTCGGCACCGAGTGTCTCCAGAAATCGCTCGCTTGGCGATAAACCAAGCGCGCCATAGACCTGCTTCACGACCGCCGCGGCGTCGGCCACCAGGTCGTCGTACATCACGGTGACGAACCTGTCGCTCGGGAACTGCCGCGCCAGGTCGAGATAGCGCTTGTAGTAGTCGACCATGAGCTGCGCGAAGGCGCGAGACGCGTACGAGTTTCCTGCCAGGTGCGGCGAGGCTTGGGTCCAGGCGGTCTCGAACATGCTGACCGCCGACGGGATGGCCTTATAGGGGTCGCGCACGAGGTAGACGACCTGGGCTTCGGGGAACAGCTCCAGCAGCGAGCCCATGCGACCCGCGGCGAGCACGGTCTTGTTGAGGAAGACGCGGTCGGTGCCGGTGGCGTAGAGGTGCCGCTGGATGCAGCTCCGGTAGTAGGCCATGAGGCGCCGGCGGGTGGGCTCGGGCAACTGGTCGACGAACTGGCACTCCTTCAGCTCGTCGAAGAAGGGCCAGAGCATGTGCACCGCGGGGCTGCACAGGGCCAGCACCCAGAAGGCCTCGTCCTCTTCGGCCTCGGCGAACCCCATCTTGTGGATGTCGTCCCAGCCGCCCATGAAGACGCGCTCGATGCGGGTCAGCACCCAGCGCATGGGGCCGCCGATCCGGCGGTCGACCCAGGCGAGCCCCGAGACGAGCCGGTACCACGTCACCGAGGGCAGGATGGTCTGGTAGAGCTTCAGGCAGGTGAAGCGCTCTTCGTCGCGGGACATCAGCCGGTGCAGCAGCGTCGTGCCGCTGCGGGGGTTCGCGATGATGAACACCGGCGGGCGGACCTTCACGTCCTTGAAGCCCGGAAACAACACATGGTCCAGGGCGCGGCCTAGCTGGATGAAGAACCAAAAGCTGAAGAAGATGCTGGCCCAAAAGCAGGTCATCAGCGCCAGCCGCACCCGGAAGTACTTCCGAGAGAAGAGCAGGCGCAGGATCTTCAATAAGAGGGAGAGGGGGATGAACATCCGACGGCGAACCCAGTGCGCGGGGCAGCGGGGTGTATACACGACCCGATCGTTGGCGTCGACGAGTTGAATCACCCACGGAATCGGTCGGTTGTTCGCGCGGAAACTGAACATGTTCCAATGGTTGGCCAAATCCCAGGGGGGCCTGGGTCGTCTGGCGCGCGCGGGAGCCGAGCTCCGGGAGCGATGATCGCGCCGACAGCGGGCCGGTTCAGCGGCCGACCGTCTCGGCCAACTCGCAGAGGCGCTTGGGCACGATCACGCCCTTGAACGGGTAGATCGCGCCGGCTGGGAGCTGGGGCAGCTCGCTGGCGTCGGCGCGCAGGCGGGTGGCGAGGGCGACGATGAGGTTGGGGGGGCCGGCGTGGCGGAGCAGCTCGAGGCGGCGCTCGAAGGTCTGGCGACGCCAAAACCAGACGATGTCGAGCAGCGCGCGGCGGCCGTCCGGGTGCGTGAGGACGTAGTCGGGGACCAGCACGTCTTTGCCGTCGAGGTCGATGATCTCGGTCGCGCGGCGGAGGGTCCACTCGGGGTTGGCCTTTTTCCAGGAGGCGCGGAGGTGGCGCTCCTCGTCGCTCTCCCAGGCGCCGACGTCGCGGGTGTGCGAGCGCATGCCCATGGTGTGGTCCAGGGCGAGGACGGCCGGGCGGCGGCGCTCGCCCCAGACGATGTCGGCCTCGAGGGACCACTCGGGGAGGTGGCACAGGGCGGGGAAGAAGAGGGCGAGCTGGAGGCCGTAGCGCTGGGTGTGGCGAAAGAGCGACAGGGGCCCGTCGATTATGAGGCGCCAGCCGTCTGTGCTGCGCTCGGCGCGGTGCATGAGCTGGCGGAAGCGCAGGGCGCGAAAGAGCTGGCGGGCGCGGGCTGGGGTGAGGCGCGGCAGGGTGATGACGACCTCGCGGGCGCGGAGCAGCGCCGCCTGGGCGAGGGCGAGGTTGTAGCGGTCCAGGAGCGAGGTGGCGTCTGGTAGATCGACGGCGACGAGGCGGGCTTCGGCGGCCAGATCGGCGTAGAGCGCGTCCTCGACCTCCGCGGGGGTCAGCTCGAGCAGCGCCGCGGCCCGGGCGAGGACGGCGCCGCGATCCGACAGGCCGGTCTCGGTCGCCGGGCCGACCGGCCAGCTCGCCGCGGCCTCGCGAAAGACGACCTCGCGCACCTCGGCGGGAGGTCGGGCGGCCCGCACCTCCACGGTCGCGCGGTCCATGAGCAGCTTGGTCAGGCCGCGCCAGACCAGGTAGTCGGTGCCGTCGCCGATGTGGTCCGCGATGGACTCCTCGAGCGCGCCGACCTGAGCGCCGATGTGCTCGGTGAAGAGCGCGCACAGCGTCTCGGACGCCTCGGTCAGCGTGCGATCGTCGGTCGCGACGAAGCGCGGGACGAGGCGCCCCTTGTGCGAGCGCAGGCGGACGAGATCAGCGGTAAGCACCGTGCTCCCTCCGCCGCGCGCTGGTCTGCTCCTCCGCGGTGTCGGCGGTCACGACCTCGTAGAGCGTGGCCTCCTTGTCGCCGTGGCGCCGGAGGATGCGGCCCAGGCGCTGGACGTGTTCGCGCACGCTGCCCGAGCCGCTCAAGACCACGCCGACGCTGGCCGCGGGGAGATCCACGCCCTCGTTGAGCACCCGCGAGGTCACCACCGCCCGCAGCTCGCCCGCGTTGAAGCCCCGCAGCAGCTCGGCGCGTTCGGTGGCCGGGGTCTGGTGGGTGAGCGCGGGGATGAGGTGGCGCCTCGAGATCGCGTGCACGGTGTCGTTGTCGGCCGTGAAGATGATCGCCTGTTCGCCGGCGTGCTGGCGCAGGATCTCGGCCAGCATGCTGAGCTTCGCCTCCGATTGGAGCGCGATGCGCTTCTGCTCGCGCCACGCGTGCCAGGCGCGGCGGCCGGCGCGCGAACGGCAGGTGGCGACGAGGAAGCGCTGCCAGCCGTCGCTGGCGCCCATGCGGATGCCCTCCGACAGGACGAAGCCCCGGTACTCGGCGCGCGCGACGTCGTGGGCGCGACGCTCCTCGTCGGTGAGGTGCACGCGGATGCGGACCACCTCGTAGTCCGCGAGATATTCCCCCGCTAAGTCCTTGATATCACGGCGATATACCGTAGGCCCGATCAGCGCGTCGAGCAGCGTGTGGCTGCCGTCTTGCCGCTCGGGCGTGGCGCTGAGGCCCAGGCGGAACGGGGCGATGGCGCACTCCGCGCCCTGGGCGTAGGTCGGCCCCGGCAGGTGGTGGCACTCGTCGAACACGATGAGGCCGAAGCGGTCGCCGAGGCGCTCCATGTGAAGGTAGGCGGAGTCGTAGGTGGTCGCCATCAGCGGCGCCAGGGTGGACATGCCGCCGCCGAGGCCGCCGACGCGGTCCGCGCCGAAGGCCGAGCGCAGAAGAGACAGCCACTGATTCATCAGATCGATGGTGGGCGAGACGACCAGGGCCGAGCGCCCGACCTGGGCGATGGCCATCTCGGCGACATAGCTCTTGCCGGCCCCGGTCGGCAGCACGACGACGCCGCGGCGACCGGCGGCCACCCAGGCGTCCACGGCCTCGCGCTGATGCGGGTAGGGTTCGCGCTCGCGGCGGGGCGAGATCTGAAGCGCCTCGTAGGCGCGGGCTCGGTCGTCGACGACGTGGCCGGCGCGGACCAGCTCCGCGAGGGCGCGGCGGTAGCAGATGGCGGGCGCGCGGAGGCGACCTGCGACGCGCCCGTCGACCACGAACCCGGTGGGCGCGTCGATCGCCATCGGCGCCGGGGCGGCCGTGCCGTCGCCCACCCCGGCGCCGGCGACGTCGCGGTGACACGGCTCGAGCAGCAGCGTCCCGCGGTCGAAGCTCAGGCGCGCGGTCGGGGCGGCGGCTGGCTCAGAGGGCATGGAGCACGAGGTGGTCACGCCGCGCGCTCACCTCGGCGACTTGGAGCTGAAGCCGGTCACCGGCGGCCATCCGCCCCGGCGACACCATCGGCGTTTGGAGGCCGATGTCCTCGAGCTCCACCAGCCACCGGCGGCCCAGCTCGCGCAGCACGGTCGCCTCCCAGACCTGGTCCCGGTGCTTCTCGAGGTAGCGCAGGGTCCAGTAGCGGCGCGTGTCGTTTTCGACCCGGCGCAGCGCGCGGGCGAGGCGGTCGACCTCGCTGAACTCCGCCATGAGCTGGCCGTCGGTGAAGAGCGGGCGCCTTGTGCGCAGCCAGGTCTTGATCTGCTGGTGCATCAAAAGGTCTTGGTAGCGGCGGATGGGGCTGGTGACCTGGGTGTAGGCGCCGACCCCCAAGGTGAAGTGGCTTTGAGCGTGGGTGGTCAATTCGGAGGGCTTCAGCGTGCGGAGGATCGCTATTTGGGCGGCTGAGTCGAGGTCGCCCGCCCCCTCGGTCTCCACCGGCACGTCCGGCGGCGCCTGGGAGCGGTAGACGCAAGGGATCTGCTGGTCGCGACACCACGTCGCCGTCGCGGCGCACACCGCGACCATCATCTCGCTGATGAGCTGACGGGCGGGGCCGTTGGCGTCGATGGAGGTGATCTCCACGCCCGTCGCCGGGTCGACGCGGACCTCGAACTCCCGGCGTTGCAAAAGCAGCGCGCCGCGGGCCCGGCGCGCGGCCTGATGGCGCCGCATCCACTCGGCCGCCTTGTGCACCAGCGCCGCGACCTCAGGCCCGCCCTCGGTCACGTCGCCAGCGAGCAGCCGGTCGGTGGCGTCGTAGGTCAGGCGCTTGTCGACGCGGCACAGCGCCTCCGTCACCTCGAAGGCCACCAGCTCGCCGTCGCTGCTCAGCTCGCCCGAAAAGCACAGCGCCGGGCGGTCGACCTGCTCGAGGAGGCTCGCGGTGTCCTCGGCGAGGAGCAGCGGCATCATCGGGACCTTGCGATCGGGCAGGTACAGCGTCGACGCGCGGTGGGCGGCCTCGCGGTCGACCAGCCCGCCCCGCGGCGCGACCGCAGCGGCGTCAGCGATGAAGACGTAGAGCCGGTCGCCCTGAATCGCGAAGGCGTCGTCCACCTCGGTGGTGCGCGCGTCGTCGACGGCGACCGTCAGCATGTCGCGGGCGTCGAAGGGGCGCGCCGGCATCGGCGGCTCAGCGGCGACCCGCGCGGCCTCGTCCAGCACGTCTTGGGGGAAGTGCGTTCGAATCGCCGCGGCCCGCACGAAGATGTTCTCGTCCTCGGCGAACTCCCCGATCTTTACGAGCAGCTCGAAGGCGCGCCGCGGCGGGTCACCGGTTCGCTTGACCTGCAAGGCCTCCATCACCTGCATGGCCTTGCGCGCCGCGGGCGAGTCCTTGCCCTCGACCGCAAAATCCACCAGCGCCCGGATGAAGTTCGCCTCCGCGGTCTCGCCGTCGGGGTCGTCGCTGGGGCGCGGCCCGCCACGGAGCCTCGCGCCGATTCGCGCCGTCGCCGCCGCCAGCTCGTCCGCCTCCCGCGCCTCCGCGAGGGTCCGACGCCGGGCGGCTTCGACCGCCTCGCGTCCGGTCGGGACGATCTCGCGGCGCTTCACCTTGAAGTAGATGGGATCCGTGAAAATCGCGAGGATCAGCGCGTCGGCCTCGGCGTCGCCCCGCCCCCCGATGACCAGCGCGGCGAGCTCGTCGACGCTGCTCGGGTCGAAGGCCTCGGACTCGGCCAGCAGCTCCCAGGCGCCCAGGAGATCGGCCCCCGCGGCCAGCCCGCGCACGCTGGCCGCATAGCTCGCCAGGTCCTCCGCGCGCGCCACCCGATGGGCGCCCACCCAATAGAGCCGGTCCGCCGCCACGATCCGCTCGACCCCGTCGGTCGCCCGCGTCCGCAGCCGCTTGCCCTCCAGCGCCATGACCTGCGCCGCGAGCAGCTCGCCGCCCACCGCCAGCCAGACCACCTGCCCCACCGCGGCCTCGCCCTCACCACGCCCGTCACTCAAACGCTCACCTCGCTCAAACCGGTCAGCCGCTCCGCCAAGAGCGTGTTGCGAGCCGCGACGTCGCTGTTTCGGACCGCGAGGCTCATGGCCCGCGGCGTCCCGACGATGACGACCAGCCTGCGCCCGCGCGTCATACCAGTATAGATGAGGTTGCGCTGGAGCATCTTGAAGTGGTGGGTGGTGACCGGCATCACCACGGCCGGGTACTCGCTGCCCTGGGATTTGTGGATGGAGATCGCATAGGCCAGCACCAGATCTTCGAGATGGTCCTTCTCATAGAGGACCGGCTTGTCATCGACCAGGACAATGAGGCGGCGCTGCGACCCGTGGACCTCCACGATGAAGCCCATGTCACCGTTGAAGACCCCGCGATCATAGTCGTTTCGCACCTGCATGACCCGGTCGCCCTTGCGAAAGGTGGTGTTGCCGACGCGCAGCGACTCGCCGGTCGGGTTGAGCAGCGCCTGAAGCCGCAGGTTGAGGTTGTCGACGCCGACGGTCCCCGCGCGCATGGGAGACAGGACCTGGACGTCGCGCATCGGGTCCATGCCGAAGCCCTGCGGGATGCGCGAGCTCACGACCTCTTCGATGGTAGCCAGGATGTCTTCGGCTTCGGTGCGGTGGATGAAGTAGAAATCCTGGCGCGGCGTCCGGGTCGGGGTGACCTCGGGGACGGCCCCCTGGTTGATGCGGTGGGCGTTCTCGATGATGGCCGAGCCCTGGCCCTGCCGGAAAATTCGCGTGAGGCGCGCGACGGCGACGCGGCGGGAGCGGATGAGATCGGTCAGGGGCGCGCCGGGGCCGACGGGCGGGAGCTGGTCCACGTCGCCGACCAGGACGAGGCGGGCGCCCGCCGGGATGGCGCGGACCAGGGAGTCGAAGAGCGGCAGATCGGCCATGGAGGCCTCGTCGATGATGACGAGCTTGGCCTCCAAGGGGGTGTCCTCGTCGCGCGCGAACTGGCCGTCTTTGGGCGAGAACTCGAGGAGCCGGTGGATGGTGCGCGCCTCGTGGCCGGTGGCCTCGGCCATGCGTTTGGCCGCGCGGCCGGTGGGGGCGGCCAGCTCGATGTCGTGCGGGGCGAGGCCGGACGCGACGAGCAGCGTGCGGATGATGGTGGTCTTGCCGGTGCCGGGGCCGCCGGTGATGACGACGACACCCTCGGTGAGCGCGAGCATGACGGCGGAGGCCTGCTCGTCGGCGAGGTCGATGCCGAGGGCGGTCGAGGCGGCGCCGACGCGATCGAGGAGATCGGGGATGGGCGGGAAGCGGACCGCGAGGAGCTGCGCGATGTGTTCGGCGGTGCGGCACTCGGCGGTGTGCAGCGCCACCGGGAAGACCGCGCGGTCGGTGGGGTCGCCGGGTGGGCCGTGGAGCGCGTCGAGCACGACCTTGCGGTCCTCGACCAGCGCGTCGATGGCCGGGTCCACCAGCAGCTCGTCGACCTCGGTCAGGGCGCCGGTTCGCGCGACCAGCTCGCGCCTGGGCAGGTAGCAGTGCCCCTCGCCGCGAGCCTCGCGCAGCACGTGCAGCACGCCCGCCCGGAGCCGCGCGGGGTGGTCGCGCTCGATGGACAGGCCTCGGGCGACCTGATCGGCCTTGTGAAAGCCGATTCCGTGCACCTCCTCGCTGACCGCGTACGGGTTTCGGCGCACGGCTGAGACCGTCTCGTCGCGATAGCGGTTGTAGATCTTCCCGGCGAGCCCTGGGGTGATGCCCAGACCGTAGAGAAAGACGAGCGCCTCCTGGGGCCCGTGACGCTCGCGGACGGCGGCGGCCACGCTCTCGGCGCGCTTTTTGCCAAGCCCCGGCACCTCGCGCAGCCGGTCGGGGTCCCGGCGGATGATGTCGAGCACGTCGGTGCCGAAGCAGTCCACGAGGCGCTCCGCCATGCGCGGCCCGATGCCCTCGATGAAACCGGAGGCGAGGTAGGCCGCGAGCCCTTCGCGCGTCGCCGGGATGCGCTCGACGCAGCGGCTGGCCCGCAACTGCCTGCCGAATCGAGGGTCGTCGGCCCACTCGCCCTCGACGCGCACCGGCATGCCCTCGGTGATGCCCGGGATGATGCCGACCACCGTCACCGGGGTGGTCTGGCCCTCCGGGCGCACCGCGAGCACCGTCCAGTGACTCTCCTCGTTGACGAAGCGGATGCGCTCGACCGTGCCTTCCAGCGTCTCGGACATGACCGGACCTTCGCACGCGCCCGAGCCGTCGGACAAGGTGCCCGCGGGCGCTTCGGTGGGGGCGGAAGACTCGCCGACCCCAATGCGTTGACCCGGGGCCGGCCCCCCCCCATAATCCGGCCGCTCCCCGCTCGGAACCGCGCGATGCCGCCAGTAGCGCACGGGCCCCGGGCGGCGACCGCTTCGCCTGAAGAGGACCCTCGATGCACGTGGCCAGCCGCCTGATTGCCTGCTTCATCTCTGCGATGGTTGCGGCGACGTTACTCCAGACGGGGTGCTCGAGCTGTGACAAAGAGGGCGCGCCGACACAAGAGGGCGCGGCGACGGAGAGCGGCGAAGAGCCCGACGGGACCGAGGGGAAGGCGGCGGCCGACTCGGAGGCAGCCCAGGCGGCCCCGGGTGAGGACGAGGCGGAGGACCCCGGTGAGCGGGCCGAGGGGGCGCTCGCCGCTCGAGCCAAAGCGGCGGCCGAGCGGACCAACGCGGCCGAGGGCGCCGCGGAGCCGTCGGTCGACAGCCTGGACCCGGAGGAGCAGCGGCGCATCGACCGGGAGCGCCGGATCGCGGAGTTGAAGCGGCGCAACGAGGACCGGCGTAAGGAGCTGTTGGCGCGCGCGTCCGCAGGTGGCGAGGAGGCGGCTGGCGACGAGGAGGCCGCTGCGCATGCGGTCGCCGGCGAGGGCGAGGCCGCGGTCGCCGGTGGCGCAG
>CAZNZH010000081.1:0-12263 GCA_964577445.1 uncultured Myxococcales bacterium | reverse complement strand
CCGGGCCTATCGTGGGGGGGGCGATCCGTCAATGACGAGTTGGCTTATCGCAACGCGCGAACGCTGGGTTCAGCGCCGCGAAGAGCCCGCCGGCAGCGCGTTCAGAAACGCCACAACCGCGTCGGTGAAGGCGTCGTTGTCGTCGCCGGCGACCATGTGGTGGGCGTCGCTGACGTCGACGTACTGGGCGCCCTCGACCAGCGAGACCAGCTCCTCGGCGCCCTCGACGCTCAGCACGTCGCTCTTTTTGCCGCGCACGACCAGGGTGGGCAGCCGCAGCGCGCGGGCGGCGGCGTAGAAGTGCAGCACCTCGCGGTCGAACTCCTCGCGGGTCTGAGCCAGCAGCTTCGGGTCCCAGTGCCAGACGTAGCGGCCGTCCGGGCGCAGGCGGAGGTTTCTGCCGAGGCCGGTCAGGTCGCTCGGGCGCGGGCGGTGCGGCAGGTACCGGGCCACGGCGTCGGCGGCCTCTTCGACGCTGGCGAAGCCGTCGGGATATGCGGTCATGAACTCGAAGATGCGGCGCACGCCCTCGAGCTCGATCCGCGGGGCGATGTCGACCAGCACCAGCGCCTCGAAGGGCGTCGGGACGGTGCCGCCGGCGACCAGGCCGATGAGGCCGCCGAAGCTGGCGCCGACCCAGACCGGGCGGCGGCTGAGTTGGCTGGCCACGGCGATGGCGTCGGGTGCCACGTCGACCACGGCGTAGCGTCCATCGGGCGCCCAGTCGCTCTCGCCGTGGCCGCGGAGGTCTAAGGCATAGGCGCGAAACCCCGCGCGGCCGAGCTTCGCGCCGGTGCGGCCCCAGGCGTTCCGCGTCTGGCCGCCACCGTGAGCCAGCACCACCGGCTGGGCGTCCGCGGGGCCCCAGGCGTCGGCGAAGAGCGCGATGCCGTCGTGGCCTTCAAAGCGCCGGATCTCGGGCGGGCGTCCCTGGGATGCGCGGTCAGTCCGAGACGCCACGATACGCCCGGCGATAGTAGAGCAGCGGGTCGGGGTCCACCGCGCTATGGGCCGCGACGACCTCGCCCACGACGATGCTGTGGTCGCCGTGGGTCAGCATCTCGAAGAGCGTGCAGTCCAGCCACGCGATGCAGTCCTTCACCACGGGCATCCCGCCGGGCGTCCAGTCGCCGTCGACGCTCTCGAGGCTGGGCGTCGGCTCGCGCCCCGAGATCGCGAAATAGTTCGACACCGCCTCCTGATCTCGTCCCAGCACGCTGACGGCGAAGCGCCCCGACGCGGCGATCATCGCCGGCATCAGGTTGCTCGTCGCCAAGCACACCAGCACCAGCGGCGGGTCCAGGGACACCGCGGTGAAGCTCGAGACGGTCAGCCCGTAGAGCAGCCCGTCGCCTGCGCTCGTGACCACGGCCACCCCCGACGCCCAGCTCGCCAGCGCCTGCCTGAAATCGTCTGCGATCGCCACGCGCCCTCCCCTGCGACGGACCTAAGCCAGCGCCCCGCCGTCGACGCGCACCTCGGCTCCGTTCATATAGCGCGCGTCGCTCGATGCCAAAAACGCGATGGCCGACGCGGCGTACTCGGGGCCGACGTATTTCACGTGCGGGATGGCGCCCTGGATCAGCACCGGGTTCGCACCCGCGGGGATCGAGAACTGCCCGTGAAGCGGCGTGGCGATGCCGCCGGGGATGACCGCGTTGGCGTTGAGGCCCTGCTTGACGTACTCGGCGGCGAGGCACTTGGTCAGGCTCAGCACGCCGCCCTTGGACGCCGCGTAGGCCGCCATCCACGGGTGCTTGCCGAGCGCTGCGGTCGAGCTGGTGTTGACGATGTAGCCGCGCGTCGCCAGCAGGTGCGGGAGCGCTGCCTGACACATCAGCATGGTGCCGGTCAGGTTCACCGCGATGATGTGGTTCCAGTCCTCGAGCTTGAGCTCATGGGTGTGGTCCGACCGCAAGATGCCCGCGACGTTACAGAGCGCGTCGAGCTTGCCGAAGCGCTCGACGGCCGCCGCGACGGTGGCGCGGACCTGCTCGGGGTTCGAGATGTCGCACTCGAGCGCCAGGGCCTCGGCCCCCATCTCGGCGAGCTTCTCCATGGTCCGGGCGAGCCCGGCCGCGTCGATGTCGACCACGGCGACCTTGGCCCCCTCTTCGGCCACCCGGTACGCCGTCGCCTGCCCGATGCCCGAGCCCGCGCCCGTGACCAGCACGACCTTGTCCTCAAAGCGATTCATGCCGCACTCCCCGCTTGCGCCGCCTCCAGATGGGCCGCGATTTTGTTTCCGAGATCTTCCGCGGCCGGCAAGAGCGCCGGCTCGAGCATCGCGTTCACCAGCGGCGCCGTGGGGCCACCGGCGTCCATCCGCAGCGTAAAGGTCAGGTGGCTGGACACGCCGCCCGGGGCCGGGGCCGTCAGCGCCGCGCGCTGTACCGTCCCGAACTTCCGCTTGAACATGGCGCGGAAAAACCAGTTCAGAAAGCGCCGCCACAGACCCGGTCTCGCCTGGGCGACCGCCGGCACGGGTGCCGCCGCCGCCTCGCCCGCCGCCGCCTGCGCCATGGTGAAGGTCCCGCCGCCCTCGACCACCTCGTTGAGGCCGGTGAGCGTGAAGCTGACCTTCTCGGCGTCGACCCACTCGGTGATGTGCACCGCCAGCTTCACCGTGCGGCTCAGGATCCCCACGTCGCCCTTGAGCGTCCACACCGAGTCGGTCTCGCTGTGGATCTCGTGGCTCTGATAGCCCGTGAGCATCGGCGCCCACCGGTTCATGTCTTTCACGAAATCCCAGATCGTCGCCACCGGCAGGTTCATCACGGTGGTGTAGGTGACCTCCGGCATCGCTCAGCCCGCCTTGTGTGCGGCGGCGTGGCGCCCGGCCAGCCAGCCCCAGGTCATCGCCGTCCCGATGGTCGCGCCAGCGCCCGGATAGCCCGGCCCGGTGATGCCGGCCATGACGTTGCCGGCGGCGTAGAGCCCCGCGATCACGTGCCCGTCGACCCCTCGCACCTCGCCGTCGCGCGTCGTCATGGGCCCGCCCTTGGTCCCGATGGCGCCCGGGTGAACCTCGAGCGCGTAAAAGGGCCCCTTGTCGATGGTCCCCAGGTTCGGGTTCGGCCCGTGGTCGGGGTCGCCGTAGAAGTGGTCGTAGACGCTCTCGCCCCGGCGGAAGTCCCGGTCCACGCCCTCGCCCGCGAACCCGTTGAAGCGGCGCACGGTCTCCGCCAGCCCGCCCGCGTCGATACCCACCGCCGCCGCCAGCTCAGCGAGGGTATCGGCCTTCGGGATCCACGACGGCGCCGCCATCCCCGGCACCGAGGTCACCAGCAGGTAGCGGTCGACGAAGGCCTGGTCGATGACCAGCCACGCCGGCAGGTTCGGCCGCTCGTACGCCACCGGATCGAAGTGGAAAAAGGGCTTCATCATGTCGTTATAGTTGTGGGCCTCGTTGACGAAGCGCCGCCCGGCCCGGTTGACGATGATCGAGTGGGGCAGCGACCGGATCGCGAAGTCCCCGCGGTTGAGCTGCACGCCGTCGTAGTCCTCGCCCGGCACCACCACCGACGGGCACCACCACGCCTCGCTCATGTTGCCGAGGTCCGCCCCCACCGCCATCGCCATCCGCAGCCCATCGCCGTCGGAGATCGGCGGGCTGTTCGGGTGGGTGAGCTGGCCCCCCAAAAAGCGAGCCCGCAGCTCGCTGTTCCACTCAAACCCGCCCGTCGCCAAGATGACGCCGCCCTTCGCACCGATGGTGATCTCGGCACCGCCCGACGTCGCCTCGACGCCGACGACGCGCCCCGTCTCGTCTAAGATCAGCGACTTCGCCGCCACGCCCAGCCGCGGCTCCACGCCCCGCGCCAGACACCCGGCGAGCAGGTTGCCCACCAGCGACGCGCCGTAGCAGACGAACCCCGCCTTATAGCGCTTCGCCAGCTCGCCGTAGGGCAGCGACAGCGGCTTGGCGAAGACCCCCCACTCGGTGGCCTCGGTCACCGTCATCGGCGTCGCCCCGAAGATCGGGCTGCGCCGCAGCGCCTTCGCCCAATCCCCCAGCTCCGCGGTCTGAAAGAGCCCCGTCTCCATGGAGCGCCCGCCCGCCTTCCCGCCCGGGTGCTCGGGGTGGTAGTCGGGGTAGTGGCCCAGCGCGGTAAAGCGCAGCGGCGTCTTATCCTCGAGCCACCGCGCCATCTTCGGCGCCTCGTCGACGTAGCGCTCGAGCAGCGCGTCCTCGGTGCGCCCGTCCGCGATGATGCGCAGATACGCCAGCGCGTCCTCGCGCGAGTCGGCGACCCCGGCCTCGGCCATGTGGTGGTTTTGCGGCACCCAGACGACCCCGCCGGAGACCGCGGTCGTCCCGCCCACGAGCTGCGACTTCTCGAGCAGCGCGACCTTCGCGCCGGCCTCCGCCGCGGCCAGCGCGGCCACCAGCCCCGCCGCGCCCGTCCCGGCGACGACGACGTCGGCCTCTTCGCCAAAGCGCTGCTTTTTCTTCGTGAAGCGTTCGAACATGGCGCCTTCCGCTGGTCTTCAGGAGCGCGTCGCGGCGTGGTGGCCGGCGACAAATCCCCAGGTCATGCCTCGCAGATTCGCGAGCCCGCTCTGATATCCCGCGCCGGTGTCGAGCGCTGCCGCCGAGTTGCCGCACGCATAGAGCCCCTCGATGGGCCGCTCGCGCACGTGCATCACCCGGGCGTGCTCGTCGGTCTTCAGCCCCACGGCGTTCACGCCCACGCCCACCGGCGCCAGCTTCAGCCCGTAAAAGGGCGCCTTCGCCACCGGCCCCATGTTCGGGTTCGGCCGCGACTTGTCGCCCACCATCATCGCCGCCCACGGGTAACGCCCGCGCCCGAAGTCCGGGTCGACCGCCCCGTCCGCGAAGCTGTTGAAGCGCGCCAGGGTCGCCTCCAGCGCCGCCGCGGGCAGCCCCAGCTTCTCAGCCAGCGCGCCCGGCGTGTCCGCGACCTCGACCAGCCCCTCGGGCAGCGGCTGCCCCGGAAAATACGGCCCAAACGAGTACTTCTCGCGGTACGACGAGTCGAAGATCAAGTACGGCGGGTAGTTCGGGTGCTCCTGCTTCTCGCCGTCCCAGTCGCGGCACCGCGGCAGGTACTCGCGGTAGAAGCTCTCGTCGCAAAACCGCTCGCCGGCCTTGTTGACCCACAGCGCGTGCGGGTAGCCGCCCTCCCAGGACGCGCGGAAGAGCGGCGCCCCGTCGTGCTCTTCGCCAGCGACCTGGTAGCCGAAGAACATCCCCAGGTTATAGGCCGGCACGCCCGCCAGCGCCGCCCCGACCTCGCCGCCCAACACGAGGTTGTCGCCCGAGACCGACGGCTGACACAGCGAGTTCCACTCCGGCAAGCCCTCAAAGGAGCGCGCCGCGTCGCGGTCCCAGTCGTAGCCGCCGATGGCCAACACCACCCCGCGCTCAGCCCGCACGAAGAAGTCCGCGCCGTCTCTTTCGCAGCGCACGCCGACCACCTTGCCGCCGTCGACCACCAGCGCGCGCACCGGCGTCTGTACGTGCGCCGGAATGCCCCGGTCGATGAGCGCGGCCTTGAGAAACCACCCCATCATCCCGGGCCCGAACCCGCGCTTGTCCTCGCGCACCCGCTGGCCCATCAGCTTGAAGTTCCACGTCATCACGCAGCTCAGGCTGCCCCACGCGAAGAGCTCGTCGTGGGTGATTCCGGGCGGCATGTGCGGCGACGAGTAGGTCTTCTTCTGCCACGGCCCCAGGTCGGCACCGCTGAAGAGCTCGACCTCCAGGTAGCGCCCGCCCGCCGCGGTCCCGGGCGCGTGCGGGTAGTGGTAGTCGGGGAACCCCGCGATGGGCTTCCAGGGGATCTTCGCGTGCTCGCCCAGCCAGCGCGCGGCCTCGCGCCCGGTGTCGTAGAGCAGCCGCTGCATCCGCTCGTCGGCGTAGCCCCCGCCCAGAAAACGCAAATACGCCCGCCCTGCCTCTTCTGAGTCAGGGAGGCCCAGCTCGCGCATCTTGTGGTTGTCGGGGACAAAGATCTCGCCGCCCGAGTACGCGCACACCCCGCCGAGCTTCGGCGCCTTCTCCAAGATGACCGCGGACGCCCCGGCGTCGTGGGCCCGAATCGCCGCGGTGACCGCGCCCAGGCCGGAGCCCACGCACGCGACGTCGACCTCGAGGTCCCAACGCGCAGGGAGTTCAGCCACGGCTCGCGCCCTCCGTCTGTCGGTCCATGTGCCCAGCCATATGGTCGAAGAGCACCCGCTGCGCGTTGCCGTACAGGAAGTCCTCCAGCACGCCCTCGCGGAGATCCATCGCCCGCGCCTCGCGCACGCAGCGGTCCATCGCCAGCACCGGGTGGTCGGACGCGAAGATGATCTTCTTTTTGCCGCGCGTGTTCATGTAGTGGACGAGGCTCTCGGGCAGGTAGCGCGGCGCGTAGGCGGACGTCATCAGGTAGAGGTTTTTGTACTTCAGCATGAGCCGAATCGCGACGTCCCACCACGGGTCGGCGCCGTGGGCCATCACCAGCACGAGATCGGGGAAAAAGAGGCAGATATCGTCGAGATAGATGGGGTTCTGCACCCCGCCCGGCGCCGGCGGCCCGGGGATGCCCGTGTTGATGGAGATGGGCAGCCCGAGATCCACGCACTTGGCGTAGAGCGGGTAGTAGACGCGGTCGTTGGGTGCGAGCCCCGTCATGAACGGGAAGGCCCGCGCCAGCGCCACGGGCTCGCTCCGCACCATGGCCTCGAGCGCCCTCAGCGGCGGCATCCCGCGGCGCGGGTCCACGGACATCGACAGGGCGAAACGATCAGGCCGCGCCTTGGTAAAAGACAGCACGTGGGCGTCCGGCTCCTCGGCGCGGGTCGACAGGATCGACCTCTCAACGCCGTGCTCGTCCATCAGGTCGATGAGCTCAGAGACCCCGATGTCCTTGAACATCGCGTCGGAGCGCTTGAAGTAATCCTCGGCCACCCGGATCAGCCACTCGGGCTTGTCCGTGGACCCCATGTTGACGTTCACGAAGGCGTCGATGGCGCGAGGCAAGGTCGGGGTGGCGTTCCCGCTCATCGCTTCCTCCAGGCGGCCGGGGCACGATCGCCCCGACTTTCTTACACGCTCGCTGGCAATAGAACGTGTTTCATGTTGGAATTGAAACACGTTTCACATCGTGGGTCCAGCACCTGGGATGGCGAGCAAAATGGGGCCCGAGCGCGATCTCGGGCGGGTGATTCAGGCACCACTGGAGGCTACGATGAGCGCACAGACCGGCCGCCCGGCGATCACCGCGGACGCCCTGCGCGAGCGCGCACGGGAGCTGTTGCCGACGCTCGAGGCGCGGGTGGGCGAGGCGGACCGGGCGCGGCGGCTGCCGGAGCAGACCGTCGAGGATCTTCAGGGCGCGGGGTTTTTCCGCATCCTGCAGCCCACGCGCTGGGGCGGGCTCGAGCTACACCCGCAGGTCTTCTTCGACGTGCAGACCACGCTCGCGTCGGCGTGCCCCTCGACCGCGTGGGTGCTGGGTGTGGTCGCCGTGCACTCGTGGCAGCTCGCGCTCTTCCCGCTCGAGGCCCAGCAAGAGGTCTGGGGGTCTGACAGCAGCACGCTGATCTCGTCGTCCTACGCGCCGGTGGGCAAGGTTCAGAAGGCCGACGGCGGCTTTAAGCTCTCGGGGCGCTGGAGCTTCTCGAGCGGCTCCGACCACTGCCAGTGGGCGTTCTTGGGCGCGTTCTGCCCGCCGGCGGAGGGCGCGAAGGGCCCCGACATGCGCACGTTCTTGGTCCCGCGGCGCGACTACCGCATCGAGGACACCTGGCACGTCTCGGGGCTCAAGGGCACCGGCTCCAACGACATCGTGGTCGACGACGTGTTCGTGCCCGAGCACCGCACCCACGCCTTCAAAGACGGCTTCCTCTGCCGCTCGCCGGGAAACGCCGTCAACCCGGCGCCGCTTTACCGGCTGCCCTTCGGACAGATCTTCGTCCGCTCGGTGTCCAGCGGCGCCATCGGGATGCTGGACGGAGCGCTTCAGGCCTACCTCGGCTACCAGAGGTCCCGCGTGGCCTCGGCGGACGGCCAGAAGATCGCCGAGGACGCGACAGCCCAGCTCGCGAGCGCTGAGGCCGAGGCCGTGCTCGACGAGCTGCGGCTGGTGTTGGCGCGCAACCTCGACGAGATGATGCGGTTTGCAGAAAGCGAGGAGAAGCTGCCGATCGAGCGGCGGGTGAAGTTCCGCTACGACTCAGCGCGGGTCGTGACCAAGTGCGTCGCGGCCATCGACCAGCTCTTCACGGCCAGCGGCGGGCGGGCGATCTTCAGCGATAACCCGGTCCAGCGCTTCTTTCAGGACGTGCACGCCGCGCGGGCGCACTACGCGAACAACCCCGACAAACCTGGGCGAAACGCGGGCGGCGTGCTCTTCGGGATGCCCAGCACGGACTTCTTCATCTAGACCCCTATTATAAGGATACGCGATGGCGATGGCGGCGGGTCTGGTGGAGCAGCTCGGCTATCTGGAGTTCGAGGTCCGCGACCTCGCGGCCTGGGAGCGGTTCGGCACGGAGGTGCTGGGGCTCGCGCTGGTGCGGCGGGGCGAGGACGGCTCGCTGGCCTTTCGCATGGACGGCCACGCCGAGCGGATCCGCGTGCGGCCGGGCGGGGCCGACGACCTGGCCGAGCTTGGCTGGGAGGTGGGCTCGGAGGCCGCCGCGCTCGACGTCGCCGGGCGGCTTCGGGCGGCGGGCGTCGCCGCGACGCGGGCCAGCGACGCGGACGCGGCCGAGCGGCGGGTGGCCGGGATGCTGCGCTACAGCGACCTCGGGGGCGTCCCCTCGGCGCTGGTCTGGGGCCCGGAGCTGGCTGCCGAGCCCTTCAAGTCCGAGGTGGTCCGCTCGGGCTTCGTCGCCGACGAGCAGGGCCTGGGGCATCTGGTCGTCAGCGCGCGGGACAAGCACGAAAACCTCGAATTCTATAGTCAAATCATGGGCTTTCGGCTGTCCGACCACATCACCTGCGACATCCACGGCTACCCGGTGGACATCGCGTTCATGCACGCCAACGCGCGGCATCACTCCGTCGCCTTTGGCGCCCAGCAGCGCAAACGCCTGCACCACTTCATGCTGGAGGTGCGCTCGGTCGACGACGTGGGGCTGGCCATGGACCGCACCATGAAGGCGGGCCTGCGCATCATGCAGACCCTGGGCCGCCACCCCAATGACCGGATGCTGAGCTTTTACGCGAAGACGCCCTCGGGTTTTCAGTTCGAGGTGGGCTACGGCGGCAGGCAGGTGGACGACGCGACCTGGGAGCCGACGGTCTACGGCCAGGTCAGCGAGTGGGGCCATCACCCGCCGGAGTTCTTGGTCTCACCACCCAAGGCCAAGGAGCCCCGCCCGTGAGCGACGACGCCCCCGAGAGCCACTTCGTCGAGGTCGGCGAGGGCCTGACCATGCACTACCACGCGCTGGGTGAGGGGCCGGTGGTGGTCTTGGTCCACGGCAGCGGGCCGGGTGCGTCGGGCTGGTCGAACTTCCGCCACAACGCGCAGGCGCTCGCCGACGGCGGATTTCGCGTGTTGGTGCCCGATCTTTTGGGCTACGGGAGGTCGTCGATGCCGGCGGACTTCACCTACGCCTTCGACCTCCACGTCGAGACCTTCGCCCGGCTCTTGGACGCTGTCGGCGCGCCCGACGCGGCGTTTGTGGGCAACTCGCTCGGCGGCGCGCTCTGTATCGGCTTCGCGCTGGCCCACCCGGGGCGCACGCGGCGGCTGGTGTTGATGGCGCCCGGTGGGCTTGAGGACCGCGAGACCTACATGGGGATGCGCGGGATTCGCGCGATGCTCAAGACGGTCTACGGCGAGGCGGGCATCACCCTGGACGGGATGGGGCGCCTCCTCGGGCTACAGGTCTTCGAGGGCCGGGTCGCCGAGGAGGTCATCGAGGAGCGGACCCGCGTCGCGCTGACGCAGCCACGGGCGGTCGTCGAGACGGTCGGCGTGCCCAACCTGGCGTCCCGGCTCGGCGAATTGACCTGCCCGGTGCTGGGTTTTTGGGGCGCTGACGACCAGTTCTGCCCGGTGAGCGGCGCCACGACCCTGGCGACCGGCTGCGGCGACGCGGAGGTCATCCTCTACAGCCGCTGCGGCCACTGGGTCATGGTCGAGCGCGTCGAGGCCTTCAACCAGCGCACCCGGGGGTTTCTGTGCGGCACCTGAGCGACCGGCAGGCCGCCCGCTACGGCGACGAGCTCTACGAGGCGCTCTTGGCGCGCCAGGTCGTGGAGCCGCTGACGACGCGCCAGCCCGAGATCACCATCGACGACGCCTACGCGATCTCGAAGCACCTCGTCGCCCGCCGGGTGGCCTCGGGCGAGCGCATCGTGGGCAAGAAGATCGGCGTGTCGTCGCTGGCGGTGCAGCGGATGCTGGACGTGCACCAGCCCGACTTCGGCTTTCTGACCGACCGGATGGTCTACGGCGAGGGCGCTGAGATGCCCATCTCGACCGAGCTGATCCAGCCGCGAGCCGAGGGCGAGATCGCGTTCATCCTCGCCCGAGATCTGGTCGGGGACAATCTCACCCACCAAGACGTGCTGGACGCGACCGAGGCGATCGTCCCCTGCTTCGAGGTCGTCGATTCGCGAGTCCGCGACTGGAAGATCCGTATCCAGGACACCGTCGCCGACAACGCCTCGTGTGGGCTCTTGGTGCTAGGGGCCGAGCGCGTCGACCCGCGGGGGCTCGACTTGGCGAGCCTGAAGATGACGGTCTGGAAAAACGGTGTGGAGCTGTCCGTCGGCTACGGCTCGGCGGCGCTCGGCACGCCGCTCGAGGCCGTGCGCTGGCTGGCCCAGACCCTGGGCGCATATGGGATGACATTGAACGCGGGCGACATCATCCTCTCGGGATCGCTGGTGCCGCTGGAGCCCGTGGTGGCCGGCGACGTCATGCGGCTCGAGCTCGAACAGGTCGGTACGGCCTCGGTGACATTCGTATGAAGACTCGCGCGGCCATCATCGGGCCGGGAAATATTGGGACCGACTTGCTCCTCAAGGCGCTGCGCAGCGACATCATCGAGCCGGTGTGGTCGGTGGGCGTGGTCGCCGAGTCCGAGGGGCTGGCCATCGCGCGAAAGCACGGGCTGAAGACGACGGCGGACGGCGTGGATGGGCTCTTGCCGCATCTGGCCGACGACCGCATCCAGATCGCGTTTGATGCGACCTCGGCGAAGGTCCACGCGGAGAACTCGCGGAAGCTCGAGGCGCACGGGGTGATGGTCATCGACCTGACGCCGGCCGCGATCGGGCCGCCGTGCGTGCCGCCGGTGAACCTGGCCAGCCTGGCGGGGACAGAGGCGCGAAACGTCAACCTGATCTCGTGCGGCGGGCAGGCGACCATCCCGATGGTGGCGGCGGTCAGCCGGGTGCAGCCGGTCGGCTACGCGGAGATCGTCGCGACGGTGGCGTCGAGGTCCGTCGGGCCCGGGACGCGTGACAACATCGACGAGTTCACGCGGACGACGGCCCGCGGGGTCGAGCGGGTCGGCGGCGCGAGGCGCGGCAAGGCCATCATCGTCATCAACCCGGCGGACCCGCCGATCATGATGCGGGACACGATCCACTGCTTGGTGGACGACGCGCCGGACGAGGCGGCGATCGCGGCGTCGGTCCAGGCGATGGTGGCCGACGTGCAGCGCTATGTACCGGGCTATCGGCTGAAGAACGGGCCGGTCTTCGACGGGCGGCGGGTGTCGATCTGGGTCGAGGTGACGGGGCTCGGCGACTACCTGCCGCAGTACGCGGGGAACCTGGACATCATGACGGCGGCGGCGCTTCGGACCGCGGAGATGTTTGCTGAGGAGATGGCTGCTCGGGGCGCGGGAGGTGCGGCGTGAAGCTGGACGGTATCGAGGTGACGCTGCACGACATGAGCCTGCGCGACGGGATGCACCCGAAGCAGCACCAGATCTCCCTTGAGGAGATGGTCGCGGTGGCGACCGGGCTCGACGAGGCGGGCGTGCCGCTCATCGAGGTCACCCACGGCGACGGGCTGGGCGGCGCGTCGATCAACTACGGGTTCGCGGCGCACTCCGACGAGGAGTACCTGCGCGCGGTCGTGCCGGAGATGAAGCGGGCGAAGATCTCGGCGTTATTGCTGCCGGGGATCGGGACGCTCGATGAGCTGAAGATGGCCGTCGACTGCGGCGTGGGCTCGATCCGGGTGGCGACGCACTGCACCGAGGCCGACGTGTCGCGCCAGCACATCGGCATGGCGCGGAAGCTGGGCGTCGACACGGTGGGCTTTCTGATGATGGCGCAC
>CAZNZH010000080.1:9976-12313 GCA_964577445.1 uncultured Myxococcales bacterium | reverse complement strand
GAGGAGCACACCGTGCTCCAACTCCAGGATGGTGATGGCGCAGAGGAAGAGCGATGAGCTCGGGACGCTCTGGGCCCAAGCCGTCACGCCTCGGTCGGCCCTTCCGGCCTTCGCCTTGCGCAGCTCGGAGACGACGCTCGTGTCGAGGACGTACATCAATCGAGCGTGGCGGGCTTGTGCAGGCCGGTCCCGAGCCGGGGCGGAGCGAATTCGATATCCTCGATGCCCGGCATCCAGAGCAGCTCGACGATGCTGGCCTGGCCGCCCGTCAGGCGCTGGTACTCTTCGATCGACATCAGCACGTGCGAGGGCCGGCCGCGGTGGGTGATGAAGACAGGGCCGGACTCGGCGGCTCGCTTCGCCTCACTGACCGCCTGGTTGAACTCGCGGCTGGAGAGCTTGCGTGGCATGGGGCGCCTCCTCAAGGCCAATGTGGCAACGTTACTACATGAGGCGCGGGGCTTCCTCACATAGGCGTCAGACGCCTGTCGTCGCGCCTGTCGTCGTCACGGGATCGGCTGCATCCTCGGGCGCTTCGTGCCCAAGCCCACCAGCCGAAAGCGCCGCGTCTTGCCCGAGTACTCCACGACCGACAGCACATCGCCGTCGACGGCCAGCGTCTCGTGGGCGGTCCGCAGGCGCTGCTTGGACAGCACCCGGCCGGTGGCGCGCGACACCAAGAAGACCGCGTCAGGCTCGCCGGTGAAGCCATAGCCCGAGATCAGCAGCTCACCGTGTACCAAGAAGCGCCCGTTCGAGGTCAGGGGCTTCGTGCGCCACAAGACCTGCTGCGTGGCCGGGTCCCACGCGATAAGCGACGCGCACCTGCCCTTGGCCTGGCGCGAATAGCTAGCGCACGCCTCATTAAAATAGAGCACGCCGTCGGCGTAGCGGAGGTCCTGGACCTCGAGGTCCGACGGCCGACTCATCACCGTGCCCAGGTCCAAGCTCCACCTCGGGCCGTCCCCGTCGTCGCCGTAAAAGCGCGCGAGGTAGCCACAGTTCGCGCGGGTCTGGAGCGTGCAGCTCTTGCCGCCGTAGGGTTCGCGGTAAAACGCCAGGTGTCCGCCCTCGACCGGGTCCAGCAAGAAGAGCTCGCGCCCGCCGACCTCGAGCTCCACCGCGCGCGGCACGGGCGGCCCCACCCACACGCGCTCGTTACCCGCCGACAGCGCGCCATCTACGTGGGTCCGCATCCGCGGCACGAAGTCCGGCCGCGAAGGGGCCCGCGGCGGGTCCGACACCACCAGCGAGCCCCCACGGCGCAGGTCAGGCGCGGGCGCCACCGTGGGTTCGTGATGCACTGCGTCGTTGTCGCCTGCGCGCGCCGAGACGCAAAACAGACAGAGCATAGCGATCAGATGGAGGGCGGATCTCAGTGGGCTCGGCGTGGGCATCGTGCGGTGCATCATGGTCCTCGGTGGCTGGGGGATCAGCCCTGGGGCTCAGGCTCCACGATCTCGGGCGGGGCCGCGGTGACCTGGGGGGTGCCGGGGCGGAGCTGACCGCGGCGGCCGCGGGTGCCCAGGGCTTGTTGGACGCGGGTGAGGAAGCCTCGCAGCATGCCCATGTCGTAGCGGTCGGGGTTCATGCGGGTGAACATCCGGCGGAAGCGCAGCTCGAGGTGGGGGCGGTTTTCCTGGTCGGGGATGAAGAAGCGCAGGTCGGTCAGGGCGGCGAAGAGGTGGGTGAGGAAGTGCTCCAGCTCTTCGGCGGTGGCTGGGAGATCGGCGTGTTTGGTGGCCAGGGGGCGGGCGTCTTCGACGGCCATGCGCAGCTCGTACGTGACGAGCTGGACGGCCGAGGCGAGGTTGAGCGAGCGGAAGTCCGGGTTGGTCGGGATGACCATGTGGTGGCGGCAGCGGGCGAGGTCTTCGTTGGTCAGGCCGATGCGCTCGGTGCCGAAGAGGATGGCGACCGCGGCGTCGCCGGGCTCGGCGGCGGCGATGGCGGCGAGCTGGCGGACGGGGAGGGCGTCTTCGCCGTTTCGGCGGCGGCGCGACGAGGTGCCGACGACCAGGGAGGCGCCGGCCAGGGCGTCCTCAACGGTGGCGAAGACCCTGGCGGCGTCGAGGAGGTCGTCGGCGCCGACGGCGCGGGCGTAGGCCTCGCTGACGCGGTGCTCGACCGGGCGGACGAGGGCGAGATCCGTCAGGCCCATGGTCTTCATGGCGCGGGCGGTGGCGCCGATGTTGCCCGGGTGGGTCGGGTCGACCAGGACGATCCGGAAGCTGTCGAGGGAGCGTGACACGGTCGGGGGCTCTCGGTGTCGTTGGGGGGGGCGCGCAACAGGGGGGCGCGGAGGTGTGAAGAGGGCGCGGAGGGACAAAAAAACCA
>CAZNZH010000080.1:6849-9966 GCA_964577445.1 uncultured Myxococcales bacterium | reverse complement strand
CGCGCCGCGCGCCCGCGGCGGGCGCCAAACCACCCCGGCGGCACGGGGCCCCGGTGAGGGCGGTGCGGGGGGCTGGGGCGGAGGCGCTTCACGGAGGGGGACGTTTTATTCCGTCCCCGCGGTGATCTTCTTGGTCCGCCATCCCTCCATATCCCTGTGTCTCCGTGGCAACTTACGGCTTCGGACCCCTCAACGCCCTTCGGCCCTGCACGCCGCGGCCCGTCAATAGCATTGGCGGCCTGTGCTGCGCACGTTTCGAACGCCGCGACAGGGGGCGGCGGCTTGTGGTAGGCGATCGCGACCCCCGGATGTCACGGAGCAGCCCATGCGCACTGCCCTCGCCCTCGCTCTGGTCCTCACGTCCCTGGCCGCGCCCGACGTACGCGCCGATGAGCCGCTGGACCAGCCCACGACGTCGCGACCGGACGCCGCGGACTCGGGGAAGACGGGGCGGCGTGAGTTTGAGCTGGGGGTTCAGCTCTACGCCGGGCCCAACGGCAGCTTCCTCGACGAGCCGTCGGAGGAGAAAAAGCGCGTCCCGAAACATATCGGGCCCAGCGCGGCATACCCCGGGTTCGCCGGCGTGGGCGGCGGCGGCGGGCTGTCGGTGGTCGGGATGTGGCGCGGGATCGTCGGCCTGGACATCGGCTTTCACGTCTCGCTCGACCAGGGTCACGGCAAGATCAACACAGTCGAATTCAACCTGAATCAGGTCGCCGTCCACGTGCCGATCCTGCTGCGCGTCGCGGCTCCCTATCAGACCGTCCGGCCCTTCCTCTTCGTCGGCCCTGAGATCGTCGTGCCGCTCAACCCCAAGATCGATCTCGATCCGGATTATGCGAACATCACGCACGAGAGCTCTGCCGACACCTACGTCGCTGTCGCCTTCGGCTTCGGCTTCGACATCCGGCTGCCCACCGACAAGCTCGACATCCGCGTGCCCTTGATGCTGCGCGGCAGCTACACCCCCAGCGTGAGCGGCTACGTGGCCGACCGTCTGGCCATCACAGGCAACCAGCTCGTGGCCATAGACACCACCTGGCAGTACCAGGCGATGGTCACCTTGGGCGTCGCGATCTACTTCTTGTAGGGGCCGCCGATCGCACGAAATCCCGTCTAGCCAAGCGGGCGCGCCTCTGCGATATACGGGCGCGTTCGGGCCGGCCGCTGCCAAGATCCGCAGACAGACGCTGGTCCCGCGGGTATCGAGCAGGCGGCTTTGGGAGATTCGCATGATCGTGATGAAGTTTGGTGGCACCTCGGTGGGCAGCGCTGAGGCGATTCGGCGCTTGACGGACATCGTGCGCGGGCGCTTGGACCGAAAGCCCGTCATCGTCGTCTCCGCGGTCTCCGGTGTCACCAACCGCCTCATCGCCGCGGCCCAGTCCGCCCAAAAGCGCGGCACCGAGCCCGAGCGGGCGATGAAGGAGTTGGCCAGGATCCATCACGCGATCCTCGATGAGCTGCGCCTGCCTCACACGCTGATCCAGGAGCCCCTGACGCGGCTGGGCGAGGTGCTCAAGGGCATCTACTACCTGCGCGAGCTGACCCCGCGCTCCCTCGATTACGTCGTCAGCTTCGGCGAGATCATGTCCTCGCGCATCGTCGCGGCCTACCTGACCGCCGAGCACCTCACCGCCAAGGCTTTCACCGGCTGGGACGTCGGCATCGTGACCGACGATCGCTACGGCGAGGCCGAGATCCTGCCCGAGACCTACCCGCGCATCCGCAAGCGCTTCCTGCCCGAGGCCGAGAAGACCATCGCGGTGGTCACCGGCTTCATCGCCCGCAACAAGGCCGGCGAGCGCACGACCCTGGGGCGCGGCGGCAGCGACTACACCGCGGCCATCATCGGCCGCGGCGTCGGGGCCGAGGAGATCCAGATCTGGACCGACGTGTCCGGCATCCTCAGCGCCGACCCGCGCGTGGTCCCCGAGGCCTTCACTCTCCGCGCCCTGACCTTCGACGAGGCCAGCGAGCTGGCCTACTTCGGCGCCAAGGTCCTGCACCCGAAGACCATCGAGCCCGCCGTTCAGGCCGACATCCCCGTGCGCATCCTCAACAGCTTCAAGCCCGACGACCCGGGCACCGTGGTCACCCGCGAGAGCGACGACCGGGCCGAGCGCGTGGTCGAAGGTCTGGCGTGTAAGCGCGGCAACAGCCTCGTGAACTTCACGTCCACGCGGATGCTGGAGGCCGGCGGCTACATGGCCCAGCTCTTCGACATCTTCCGCCGCCACAACATCTCCATCGACGTCATCGCCACCAGCGAGGTCAGCGTCTCGGTGACCGTCGACGGCTCGTGCATGGGGCGCCTGGACCACGCGATGCCCGAGCTGCGCAAGTTCTCGCGCGTGCGCATCGACCCCAACCGCGCCATCGTCTGCGTGGTGGGCGAGGGCATGCAGGTGGTGCCGGGCATCGCCGGGCGCATCTTCAAGTGCGTGGGCGACGCGGCGGTCAACATCGAGATGATCTCCCAGGGGAGCTCCGAGCTGAACGTGACCTTCGTGGTCACCGATGAGGACGCCGACCGCGCGATACAGGCGCTGCACGCCGAGTTTCTCACAGGCCAGGAGCGCGCCGCGTCGTGACCGGCGAGGCCGAGCCCGTCGACCCCGCGCTGCGGGACCGGACGCTCGAGCGCTCGGTGGTGGAGGGCGGCCTCTACGCCGTCATGGCCGGCCTGGGCGAGCTCTACTTCGTCGCCGACGCGATCCGCCTGGGCGCGACGGCCCTCGAGATCGTGCTGGTCGCGACGCTGCCGGTCTTCATCGGCTCGCTCGGGGCCCTCGGCAGCCTGAGGCTGCTCCAGCGCGCCGTCGGCCGCCGCACGCTCACCGTCGGCGCCGTCATCGCCCAGATCCTCGTGCTGGTCGCGCTGTCGGTGACCGACGGCCTCCGGGTCGCCACCCCGACCTCGCTGCTGGCCCTCGCGGCGCTCTACCAGGCCTTCGGTCAGGCCGCCGGGACCGCGTGGTCGTCGTGGTTCGGCGACGTCGTCCCGGCGGCGACCCGCGGCGGCTACTTCGCCCGCCGAAACCGCTGGGTGCACCTGCTGACCTTCGCCGGCCTGCTGGCGGGCGGGCTCCTGCTCCAGGCCATGGAGGGCTCACC
>CAZNZH010000080.1:0-6839 GCA_964577445.1 uncultured Myxococcales bacterium | reverse complement strand
GTCACGCCACGCGGGCGGCGGCGGCTTCGCCCTCATCTTCGGCCTCGCCGCGTGCTTTCGCACCGCCAGCGCCAGCCTGCTCGCGACCTCCTGGGAGCCTCGCTTCGCCGGCCTCGGCCGCGCCGACCGTCTGCGCGACTACCTCAAGAGCCCCGACGGCCGCGCCGCTCGCCACATCCTGCCCCTGGCGGGCCTGTTCCTCTTCACCGTCTCCGTGTCCTCGCCGTTCTTTGCGCCCTTCATGCTCAAAGAGCTCGCGTTCGACTACCGCACCTACATGATCGCCCAAGCCTGCATCGTGGCGGCCAAGCTCCTGACGCTGCCGAGCTGGGGCCGCTCGGTCGACCGCCACGGCTCGCGCCAGGTCTACGTGCTGGCGGCCGTCCTCGTGGCCATCGTGCCGCTGCCCTGGATCTTCGTGAACGGCCTGCCGCTCGTCTTGGCCGCCCAGGCGCTGTCCGGCGCGGCCTGGGGCGCCTACGAGGTCTCGCTCTTCACCCTGATGCTGGACACCACCGAGCCGCGCCACCGCCCCTTCATCTTCGCCGCGCACAGTGTGTCAAATGGCACAGGCCAGCTCCTCGGCGGCCTCGCCGGCACCGCGCTCTTCACGCTGGTGGCCGAGCACTACCGCTGGATCTTCTTGGCCAGCTTCGCTCTCCGGCTGACGGTCGCTCTCGCCGCCCCGCGCCTGCTGGGCGAGCTGGGCTCTCACCCGCCGCTGCGCCGCCGCACGCTGTTTTTGTCGCTGATCGGCCTGCGCCCCAACGGCGGCGCCACCATGCGGCCGGTGGCCGCGCTCGAGGCTCAGCCCGGCGACGACTGACCGGCCTGCACCGGGCCCACCGAGGCAGGCACGCCCGAGATCTGCGGCGTGTCCTCATCTGGAGCGCGGTCAGCGCCGCCGATCTCGCCGGCTCGGCCCAGGGCCCACTGAAACGCGGGCGGCCCGATGAGCTCGTGGATGGCGATCATCGAGATGATCAGGATCTCGAGCGAGGCTCCCCAGGTGGGAAAGGTGCGGCTGACGAGCGCGGCGAGGGCCAAGGTGACGCCGGCCTGACTGATGAAGCCGACCCAGGCGTACTGGCGGACCGCGGGCTCGGCTTTGGCGATGCGGGTGCCGACCCGGGTGCCGGCGTAGACGAAGGCGGCGCGGACGGCGACGAACGCGACCGCCGGGAGCCAGAGCTCGCTGAGCACGTCCAGGCGGACCTTCGCGCCGGCGCCGGCGAAGAAGAGGGCGTAGACCGGCAGCGAGACGCGCCCGATGGCCGCGACCAGGCGGTGGCCGTGGCCGCCGGGGTAGTTGGCCACCAGGAAGCCGGCGGCGACGGCGGCGAGGAGGACCTCGAGGTGGAAGCTGCGGCAGGTCTGGGCGAGGGCGAGGCAGAAGACGAGGAGGAAGACGGGCAGCTCGCGGCCGACCAGGCGCAGGTAGAGGATCATGACGCCGCCGAACGCGAAGCCGACGAGAGTGGAGCCGAGCAGCTCGCGGGTGAGGGTCCACCACAGGGGCTCGTCGCCCGCACCGCCCAAGGTGTTGCGGGCGAGCGCCAGGGTGAAGGCGAAGAGCACGATGACGACGATGTCTTTGAGGATGGTGACGCCCAGCACGGTGCGGGTCACCGGGCCCTCGGAGCGGGTCTCGTTGATGACGGCGATGGCGACCGAGGGGGAGTTGGCGACGGCGATGGCGGAGAAGACCAGGGCGACGACGAAGAGGGCGCCGGGCTGCGTGGGCATGAGCTCGGGCGGGATGACCTTGAGGAAGTGCTCGATGAGCAAAAAGGCGCCGAAGACGCCGACCAGGACGAAGCCGAGCTCGCAGAAGGTGATGGTGGCGACGCGGCGGAAGGCTCGGCGTAGCCAGGCGATCTCGAGCTCGCCGCCGGCGGTCAGGGCGATGAGGGCGACGGCGACACCGTCGACGACCGAGCGGGCGGCGAGCATCTCGGAGCTGAGGATGCCGGTGCCGTAGGGGCCCAGGGCGATGCCGGCGAGGAGGTAGCCGGTGATGCGCGGGAGGCGGGCGTGGGCGGCGGCTTTGCCGGCGACGAAGCCGGCGAGGAGGAGAAAGCCCACGGCGACGGCTGAGCCGCGGCTGTCGGTGGGCTCGAAGGGCAGCGAGAGGCGGCGGGCGGCCGAGAGGATGGCGACGCAGCCGGCCAGGGGCAGCAGGCGGAAGAGGAGGCCGCGGCGCAGCACGGGGAGGCTGAGGCCGGAGAGGACGCTCATGTGGGCACCGCGCGGGGCGGTGGGGCGTCTGCGGGGGTCCCGTTGTGGGTGAGCACGGCGAGCAGGACACGGGGGGCGGCGAGCTCGTTGAGGAGGCTGGCGATGGCGATGGCGGCGAGGGCCCATTCGGCGGCGCTGCCGGGCCACACCTGGCGGAAGGCCAAGGCGCAGACGAGGCCGAGGCTGCCTTGAGAGATGAGGCCCTTGCCCCAGTCGGGGCGGGCGGCGAGGCCGGTGGAGGGGGCGAGGGAGCCGGAGACGCGGCGGGCGATGCGGGTGGCCGCCACGCCGCGGACCACGGTGAGCAGCGCCACCAAGGCGAGGGTGACGAGGGGGAGATCTTGGACGGCGTAGACGCCGGCGAGGGTCATGAGGAGGACGACCGCGGGGCGCTCGAGGCGGGCGATGGCTTGGGCCATCGACGCCATGCGATCGCCCGGGAGGTTGACGAGGGTGGCGCCGGCGGTGGCGCAGAGCGCGGCGGGGGAGAGGCCGAACCACTCCGCGAGGCCGGCGGTGAAGGCGACCATCCCGACGCCGAGGAGGAGGCGCTCGTCGCGGCGGGCGCGGCCGCCGAGGAACAGCCAGGTCAGCACGCCGGTGATGAGGCCGAGGGCGACGTTACAGAGCACCCAGCCCAGGGCGAGGGCGTCGAAAGCGCCAGCGCGCATCAGGCCGAACGCGAGGACGGCGGCGCTGAGGGTGATCGCGTTGGAGAGGCCGGCGGACAGCTCCATGAGGCGTAGGGACGCGAGGGTTTCGGGGGAGCGGCCGCCGCGGCGCCGGCGGATGGCCGCGGCGAGGGTGGGGGCGCTGGCGGCGGCGCCGGCGGCGGTGATGAGGGCGGCGGCGACGGACTCGACGGCCGGGAGGCCGACGCTGAGGAGGAGGCCCGCGGCGAGCGCGCCGGTCAGCAGCGCGACGCCGAGGCCCGGGAGCAACGCCACGCGGGCAGCCCCGCGGGGCATCACCCGGAGCACGCGACCGTGAAAGCGCATGCCGATGGAAAACCCGAGGGTGCCGGCCACCAGCGCGACCATGGGGGTGAGCAGGGGCGACATGGCGTCGAGCTGGGGGCCGGTGACCGCGAGGCCGACCGCGGCGCCCACGATCAGGAAGGCGTGGCCGGTGACCACCAGATGCGCGAGGCCCAGAGCCTGCCGAAAGCGCCCGAAGCGGCGCGCGCTCGCCAAGAATGCCGCACCCACCAAGACCGCGACCAGCGCGGGTCCGGTCATCAGTGACCGCCGCCGCCCGAGCCGGCCTCGGGCTCCCAGCGCCAGGTCTGCCGAATCGGGACGACCGAGACGCGCCCGGACTGGGCCCCCGCCTCGCGGCAGGCGCGGCGCACGAGGCGCACCAGGACGTCCGCCCGCGGCGGATCGGTGGTGACCAGGATGAGGCGACGCCCGCCGGGGTCGCCGAAGAGATCACGGAAGCTGGTGAAGAGCGGCAACTCGCGAGACGCCACCTCGCTGAGGGTGAGGCCGTCGACCACCAGCGCGTCCTCGAAGTCGTGGCCGGCCAGGTCGAGCAAGAGCCGGTCGACGGCCGCCTCGCCCTCGATGTCGATGAGCACCAGCTCGCGCGAGTCGGGCAGGGGGCGCGGCTCCGGGCCAGGGGCCGCCCCGTCGGCGTCGTCGGGCGAGGCGAGCAGGCGCGCGACCTGCTCGCTGTCCGTGGAGGTCCGCAGCGTCTCGAGCACCCCCGGTATGCGGGCGAGCCGCGCCACCGTGGCGACCGCGACCAGGTGCTGCGTGTCCTCGCCCGGTGGGCCCAGCACCACGAACCACAGGCCCACCGGCTGGTCGTCCGGCGCGTCGGCGACCGCGATGGGCGTGCTCACGCGGATGAGTCCGATGCGGACCCCCCGCAGGCCCACGACCGTGGCGTGCGGGATCGCGATGCCCTCGCCTATGGCGATGTGGCCGTCGGAGGCCCGCTCCCAAAGCGCCGCCTCGATCCGCGCGGCGTCGACCCCGTCGGTCCCGCCAGCCATCGCGCCCGCGGCGCGCATGACGTCATGGACCGAGGCGGCGTCGACATCGAGCCGCACCCAGTCAGCCGCAAACCCACCCGTCATCCGCTCCTCCGCGTTGTCCGTGGATCCAGGGTAGCCGATCTCACGGCCGGCCTGGAGTGTGTGGTCCGGCGCGGTCGGCCTCGCGCTCGCTGCCTGTCAGCTATCTTGGCTGCCCCCGTCAATGGGCGCCCTTCTTCGGTCGCAGCTCAGCACCACGCTCGACGTGGTCATTCCATGTCGCGCTCGGATAGCCGTTGTCCAGCTCGACCATCTCGATGCAGCCGGGGACAGGGCAGACGATCTGACAGAGATTGCAGCCCACGCACTCGGACTCGTCGATGCGCGGGACCCGCGTGCCGTCGGTGGCGGGGAAGATGCACTGATGGGCGCCGTCCTGACACGCCACCACGCAGTCGTAGCAGCCGATACAGGTCTCGGGGTCGATCTTGGCGACCGTCTCGTAGTTGAGATCCAGCGAGCCCCACTCGGAGTAGCTGGGCACGGCGCGGCCGACGATGTCGCCGAGGGTCTTCATGCCGTGGGAGTCCATGTAGTCGTTGAGCCCCTCGATCATGTCCTCGACCACGCGGTATCCGCGCAGCATGACCTCGGTGCAGACCTGGACGGAGGTCGCGCCCAAGAGCAGGAACTCGACCGCGTCACGCCAGCTCGAGATCCCTCCTATTCCGCTGATGGGGATTGAGAAATCGGGGTGTCGGGCGAGGCCGGCGGTCATATACAGCGCGATGGGCTTGACCGCGGCGCCGCAGTAGCCGCCGTTGGTCGACAGCGCGCCCACCCGCGGCTCCATCACCATCCGGTCGATGTCCACGCCGATGATGCTCTTGATGGTGTTGATGAGGCTGACGCCGTGGGCGCCGCCGCGCTGCGCCGCCATCCCGTGGGGGATGATGTCGGACACATTCGGCGTCAATTTCACCAAGACCGGCACTGTCGAATATTCGACCGCCCACCCGGTGATGCGCTCGTTGACCAGCGGCTCCTGGCCGACCGCCGAGCCCATCCCGCGCTCGCACATGCCGTGGGGGCAGCCGAAGTTGAGCTCGAGGCCGTCTGCGCCCGCGTCGATGGCCCGCTTGATGAGGTCCTGCCACTCATCCCGCGTCTCGACCATCAGGCTGACGATGAGCGCGTGCTTGGGATAACGCCGCTTCACCTCGGCGATCTCCTTGAGGTTCACCTCGACGGAGCGGTCGGTGATCAGCTCGATGTTGCTGAAGCCGATGGCTTGGGTGCCCTTGTAGTGCAGCCCGCCAAAGCGGCTCGACACGTTCTGAATCGGCGTGCCCAGGGTCTTCCAGACCGCACCTCCCCAGCCGTGGTCGAAGGCGCGCATCACCTGGTCGCCGGAGTTCGTCGGAGGCGCGCTCGCCAGCCAAAAGGGGTTCGGCGAGACGATACCCGCACAGTTCGTGGTCAGGTCGGCCATCTCAGTTGCCTCCGAGGCTCTCGTGAATCGCCTGGGCTGCGGCCTTGCCCTCGGCCGCCGCGTTGACGACCTCTTTGCCGCCATTTGCGCAGTCGCCGCCTGCGAAAAAGCGAGGTCGCCCGGTCGCGCCGGCCTCGTCCACGACCACGCGCCCCCGCTCGACGGCGATCCCGTCCAGCCCCGCCACCAGCTCGCCGAGCTTGCCCTGGCCGATGGCCAGCAGCACCAGGTCCGCCGGGATGGTCGCCTCGCTGCCCGCCACGGGCTGCCGGTCGGCGCCGAGGCTCACGCAGCGCACGCCGGTGACCTGGGTTGAGCCCTCGAAGCCCAAGGGCTGGCGCTGCCAGATCGCCCGGGCATCCTCGATCTTCGCGGCCATCCACTCGTGTGCGTAGCCGCTCATGCGCTCCTCGGTGCCGCGGTAGACCATGGTGACCTCGGGGATGCCCAACCGCACCAGCGCGCGCACCGCGTCCAGGGCGGTGTTTCCGCCTCCGATGACCACCGCCCGGGACACGCCGCTCATGTCGAGGCTGCCGAGCTTCAGCCGCTCGATGAACTCCACCGCGCCCTCGACCCCCTCAAGATCAGCGCCCGCGGCCTCGAGCCCAGCGCCCGCGGCCTCGAGCCAGGAGTCCGGGCCCAGGCCGAAGCCCAAGAACACCGCGTCGAACTGCGCCTCCAACTCGGCGAAGCTCAGATCTCGGCCCACCTCGACGCCGGTCTTCACCTCGATGCCGCCGATCCCCAAGATCCAGTCGACCTCCTCGAGCGCGCGGTCCGAGCGCATCTTGTAGGGCGCGACGCCGGTGCTGTTCAGCCCGCCCACCACGCCGCGCTTTTCGAAGATCGTGCAGGCGTGGCCGAGGCGCCGCAGCTCGTGGGCGCAGGCGAGGCTCGCCGGTCCCGCGCCGATGAGCGCCACCTTGCGCCCCGTGTCCGCGCCCGCCTCGAAGTAGCGCCAGCCCTCGGCGAACGCCACATCGGTGGCATATCGTTGCAGCTTGCCGATCTGGATCGGCGGCTGGTCCATGTTGTTGTAGACGCAGGCGCCGACGCAGAGGACCTCGACCGGGCAGACCCGCGCGCAGCTCATGCCCAAGATGTTCGCGCTGAAGATGGTCTTCG
>CAZNZH010000079.1:10446-12360 GCA_964577445.1 uncultured Myxococcales bacterium | reverse complement strand
TCGCCGCCTGCAGCTCGCCCGACACGCGCCCGGTCGCCAGGATCGCCGCGTCCTCGCCTTCCGTGCTGCTCTTGGGCGGCGCCGGGACGATGAAGAGCGACGCGCCCGCCACCGAGCTCATCGCGGACGCGGCGATCCACGCCAGCGCCGCCACGAACACGAGATTGACGACCCAGAAGTACTTCTTGAAGAGTGCGCTCATAGACACGGGAGACCCCAAGCAAGTTTGGTGCCAGACGAGACGTTGTGACGGGCGCACCGTCACGCTCCGGGCTGGCGCGGCGTCGCGTGCCGCGGCAATGATGAGGTGCTTTTGGCCTCGGGCGCCAGAATGGCAGCCGAGGCGAGATCCGGCGGCGCCGGTCGTGTCAGAATGGCAGGATGGGCGCGGAGGCGTGAAAATGAAGGCTTTTAGTGCTGTGGGTAGCCTCCGATCTCGGGCGATTGTGCCGGGACTTTTGGTCGTCACGCTGCTGGGGCTCGCGGCCTGTCAACGATCGCAGCCGCCCGCCGCGCCCGCTTTGGAGGCCCCGGCGCCGCCGCCGGCCGAGGCGGCGACCCGCGGTCCAGACGCCGCGCCTGCCGGCCCCGCGGCGCCTGAGCCCCCGAAGATCGTGGCCGCTCGCGCGCCGCGGACGCCGCTGTTGATCCAGCATGCCGGCGACCCGACGGGCCCCATCGCCTACCTGGTGTTAGAGCCGGCCAACCCCGCCCCAGACCTCCCGGTGGTCATCGCGCTGCACGGCCGCGGCGATCGCGCCGAGCAGTTCGCCCGGCTGGCCGAAGGGCTCCACGTGCCGGTGCGCTTCGTGGTCGCCCGGGCGCCGCTGCCCTTCGGCCCCAGCGCCGGAAAGCAGTGGTTTGACTCCGATTCGCCAGACGTCTCCTCGCAGATCGCCGCGCGCGTCGAGGACCTCGTCGGCCTCGCCGACAAGGTCAAAGCCGCCTGGCCCGAGGCGCCCAAGCCGCTGCTGTTGGGCTTCAGCCAGGGGGCGATGCTGGCGATGCAGGCGATCGCGCGCCACCCCGACCGCTTCGGCGCGGCGGTCGCGCTGTCGGGCTACCTGCCGCTGGAGGACGGCAACGCGAAGGCCGCCGTGGCCGTGCCGATGCTGCTCAGCGTGGGCCGCCACGACACCATGGTCAGCCCCGAGCGCACCACCAGCGCCGCCAGGGCTCTCGAGGCCCTGGGACACCAGCCCGAGATCCTGGAGTTCGAGGGGGGGCACTCGGTCCCGAAGCGGGTGGTGGTGCGCGTCCGCGCGTTCTTGCGCGAGCACACCGGGCTGCCGCCGGAGCCGGCGGCGCCGAGCCCTTGAGCCCGACGCCGCTTCGCCGAGGCGCCTACTTGCAGGTGCCGTTGAGGCAGTCGCCACCGGCGCAATCGGCGGGTGAGGTGCAGCCGATCTTCTGGTGGCAGTAGCCGAACTGGCAGAGCGCGCCGGCTCCGCAGTCGGCGGCGGCCTTGCAGGTGGTCAGGCACTTGCCGTCAAAGCAGCCTTTGCCGGCGGCGCAGGAGCCGGGGCCGCTGCACTCGATGACGGGCGTGGTGTCCGCGACGCAGAGCGCGTCGTCGCAGCGCTCGTGCGCGGGACACTGGAAGCTCTCGGCGCAGGTGACGTAGCAGAGCCCCTCGATGCACACGCGCCCCGGGCCGCACTCGCCGTTGAAGGTGCACTGGACCTCGGGGGTCTCCGTGGGCCAGCAGCGGCCGGCTTGGCAGGCTTGAAGGGGCGGGCAGGCGCCGATGGCGTCGCAGGCGAAGTAGCAGCCGCCGTTGAGGCACTGGCCGTCTTTGCCGCAGTCCGAGGCGACGACGCAGGTGTCCGCCGGGTGGTCCGGCAGCGGCGGGCCGAGGTCGCCTGCGTCGGAGGCCGCGCTGGCGTCGGTCGCGGCGTCGTTCGGGGAGCCGGA
>CAZNZH010000079.1:0-10346 GCA_964577445.1 uncultured Myxococcales bacterium | reverse complement strand
GTCGTTTGCGGAGGCGGAGTCCTTGGAGCCGCCGGAGCCGGAGTCGTTTGCGGAGGCGGAGTCCTTGGAGCCGCCGGAGCCGGAGTCGTTTGCGGAGCCGAGATCCGCGCCGCCAGCCGCGTCCTTGCCGCCGCTCGCCGAGTCGCCGCCGGCTGTGGCGTCGGCCGCGCCCACCGGGCCGCCGGGTTTTCCGCCCGGGGTCCGAACACAGACGCCGTTGGTCGCGCAGACCTGTCCTGCCGCGCAGTCTCGGTGCGCCGTGCACGCGGTCGCGCCGCCGGGTGCGCCGCCGCCCGAGCCCTCGCCGGGCGCGCACCGCTGGTCGGCCGAGCAGAAGCGGCCGATGGGGCACTGGTCGGTCGTGTCGCAGCGGTACTCGGCGCAGTAGCCAGCGTCGCAGTGGTAGCAGCCGAGCTCGTCGCAGACCATGTCGTGGTACTCGAGCCTGGTGCCGTCGGAGGTCTTGACGCCGGAGCTGCCGAAGTCGAAGCCGCTGCAAGCCCCCGCGGAGGTGCCGAGCGCGGCGATGAAGACGATGAGTGCGGTACGGAACATGCAGTGCCTCCTCGGGAGCGTCGTGAAAACACGGGCCGATGAGGGCTCCGACGCGACGGGCATCCGAGCATTCATCTCAATTCCGCGCCCACGTCCTGGGCTGCGGGAGGAGCGGCGGAATGACAATCTGGCACGAGTCGTTCGACAATCTGGCAGGCGGCGTGTCGACGAAGGCTCCCGAGAGCGGAGCGGGGGGTTGCAGGATGACCGGGTTGGGCACACCGCAGCGGCTGCTGATCGTCGATGACGACCGAGCGAACCTCGAGTCGCTGGTCCGCATCTTCGAGCGCGAGAAGATCGAGGTGCTGACCGCGCCCGACGGCAAGGCGGCGCTGGATCTGCTGCGGCGTGAGCGGGTGAGCATCTGCCTGACCGATCTGATGATGCCGGGGATGAGCGGGTTGGAGCTGTTGCGGGCGGCGAAGACCGTGTCGGCCGAGACCGAGTTCATCTTGATGACGGCCTTCGGGACGGTGGAGACGGCGGTCGAGGCGATGAAGGAGGGCGCGTGGGACTTCGTGACCAAGCCCTTCAAGCGCATCCAGATCGTGCGCGCGGTGAAGCGGGCGATGGACCAGCAGTCGCTGGTGCTGGAAAACCACATGCTGCGGGCGCAGCTTCAAGAGACGCGCCGGCATCGGGCGATCGTCGGCGGCTCGCTGCCGATTCGGCACACCCTGGCGATGGTGCAGCAGGTGGCGCCTTCGAGCGCGACGGTGCTGCTGCTGGGCGAGAGCGGCACCGGCAAGGAGCTCTTCGCGCGCGCCATCCACGAGAGCTCGCACCGGGCGACGCGCGCGTTCATCGTGCTGAACTGCGCGGCGTTGCCGGAGACGCTGTTGGAGACCGAGCTGTTCGGGCACGAGAAGGGGGCCTTCACCGGCGCGTCGAGCCGGCGCGAGGGGCGCTTCGAGTTGGCTGACGGGGGCACGCTCTTTCTCGACGAGGTGGCCGAGACCAGCCCGCAGGTGCAGGTGAAGCTGCTGCGGGTCTTGCAGGAGGGCGAGTTCGAGCGCGTCGGCGGCTCGCGCACGCTGCGGGTCGACGTGCGGATCGTGTGCGCCACCAACAAGGACCTGGCAGCCGAGGTCGCCGCGGGGCGGTTTCGCGAGGACCTGTTTTATCGACTCAACGTCATCAGCATCACGCTGCCGCCGCTTCGGAGCCGCAAAGACGACGTGCCGCTGCTGGCGCACCACTTCCTGAAGCTCTACGCCGACAAGAACTCGAAGCGGGTCACGGGCATCAGCCGCGAGGCGATGGAGGCGATGCTGACGTGGGATTGGCCGGGCAACGTGCGCGAGCTCGAGAACGCCATGGAGCGGGCGGTGGTGCTGTGCCGCACCGACACCGTCGGCATCGACGACCTGCCGCCCAACTTCAAGGGCGGCGGGGCCGAGGTCCGCTCGATCACCATCCCGATCGGGACGACGCTGGAGGCCATTGAGCGGTCGGTGATCCGCGAGACGCTGACGGCGACCCGCGGTGACAAGGAGCTGGCCGCGCGGCTGCTGGGGATCTCGACGCGGACCATCTACCGGAAGATCTGACCGGGCCCGGGGGGGCTGCGGCGGCTGGCTGCTGGCTCCGCGGACCCTCGTGGGCCCGAGCTACGTTGCTCGGCCCGGGCGCGTCGGGTATGTTCCGGCCGCGTTTGAACACGTTGAGGAGGCAACCCATGGCTCGCTGGCTCGCTCTGTCGCTCACCGCGGCGCTGCTCGTGGCACCGGGGTGCACGCGCGTCGCCGGGGACGCTGAGCGTGAGCAGCGGATCGCCAAGGAACAGCAGGCGATTCAGGAGTACTCCGAGAAGGTCCCCGACGTCGACAAGCTCCAGCAGCGCTTCCTGTCGGAGTGGCGCAAAGCCAACGAGATTCGCGATCTCAAGGCCTTCAAGGACGCGCTCGAGGCCCAGGTCGTGCCGGCGCTGGACGCCTACCTGGCGACCCTGAGGCTGCTGCCGACGGACACCGAGCGGTTGGCGGCGATTCACGGCGTCGTCGTGGCCTCGTACACCGAGGCGGTGGCTGCGTTTCGCACCTTCGTCGAGGGCCTGACCAACGACAACGTCGAGGCGCGCTACCGCGTGCTGCTCGACACCATGGACGCGGTCGGCAAGGCGGAGCAGGACTATCGCGAGAAGCTCGAGACGTACTACGCCGACAACCGCGTGAAGCTGGTCATCGGGTCGAGCGAGTGAGCGGTCGGTGAGCTGTTGTCCCGCAGCCCGGCCCGCTCGTGGCGTTTCAGGGGCTGGCGCGCGTCGGCTCCATGCGCCCGGCGCGCTCCCGCCGCGCGTGAGTCGGCTGACCAGACGGCGCTGGCGCGTTGCCCGGTCCCACCATCCCCACAGATTCTAAGGGGCCCAGGTGCGAGATATTCTCCGCTCGCTGCGCCCGCACCAATGGGTGAAGAACCTCTTCGTGCTGGCGCCGCTCGTGTTCGCGCAGGAGGCCTCGGAGCCCAGGCTGCTGGTGCGCGCGAGCGTCGCCTTCACGTTGTTTTGCCTGGTCTCGGGCGCGGTGTACCTGCTCAACGACCTCATCGACGCGCCCAGCGATCGGCTGCATCCGGTCAAGCGCCACCGCCCCATCGCGGCGGGTCGCCTCTCGCAGGGGCGAGCGGTCTCGGTCCTGGTCATCCTGCTCTTGGGCTCGCTGGCCGTCGCCACCGCGCTCAGCCCGGTCCTCACCGGCGTCGTCGGCGCCTACTTCCTGCTCAACGTCGGCTACTCGTTCAAGTTCAAGCACACCCCGTTTTTGGACGTGCTCTTCATCGCCGCGGGCTTCATCCTGCGGCTGGTCGGGGGCGCGGTGGCCATCGACGTGCCGCTCTCGGTGTGGCTCGCCGCCTGTACCTTTCTGCTCGCGGCGTTTCTCGCCCTGGGCAAGCGCAAGCACGAGCTGCTCGCCCTCGGGGCCGAAGGGAGCCCCCAGCGCCGCGTCCTCGAGCGCTACGACCTCGACAAGGTGCGCCCGGCCATGAGCGTCCTGGCGGTGGCCACCATCGGCTGCTATGCCGCCTACACGCTGCTGGGATCGACGCACTCCGGCTTCTCGCCGCGCGATCTGGTCTGGACCCTCCCTCTGGTCATGTTCGGCCTGTGGCGCTTCAATCGGCTCACCGAGCGCGTCGACCAGGGCGTCAGCCCCACGGACCTGATGATGACTGACCCGCCATTCATTGTGAACCTGGTGCTCTGGGGCCTCGTCGTCGTCGCCGTGATCTACTCCGCATGAAGGCCGCGAGCGCGCGGATGGGGGCTTTAGGAGCCGCGCTGATGCTGGCCGGCTGCGCGAGCGCGCGCGCGGACAAGCCGTCGCTGTCCGCCCCGCCGCCGGACTACGGGCAGATCGTTCGGGCGCGTTTGGCGGCTGCCAGCGACAGCCGGGTCTTCACGGTGCGTTTCAACCCGGCCGCCTGCGGCTGTCCGCCCTTTGAGGTGCGGCTGTCCGACGTCTGGCAGCGCGTCGCCTTTGACGTCTCCAGCGAAGAGGATCCCGTCCTCGTCGCGCTGCGCGCCGCGACGGCCGACTCCACGCGCCGCGAGCCGGGCCGGACCTGGATCGTGCAGGGGCGGCTGGACAGCTCGCCCATCACCTGTGGCCGGGGCGCGCTGGTGGTCACCCTGCGGCCGACGGCGCTCGGCCCGCCGGCGAGCCCCGACGAGCCCGCGCCCTGAGCGGGCGGCCGGGGGGCGCTGCCCTTGTCAGCTCTCCGACTCGCGCGCGGCGGCGAGGGTGGCTTCGTCGGGCACCAGATCTCGGGCGACGTTGGCCATGAACGCGTAGCCGATGACCAGCCGAATCATGGTGGTCAGCGGGCCGGCGATGGTGGAGTAGGCGAGGACTTGGGCGGTCGCGTCGCCCACGCCCGGCGCGACGTGCGGCCCGTAGAGCGCGATCATCACGACCTGGATGGCGCCCAGCCCGGAGACCGAGGCGGGGACGATCTGGACGAAGGTGAGCAGCGGGACGTAGACGAGCAGCGCGCCGATGCCGATGTGGATGTCGAAGGTGGGCAGGGTCGCGTAGGCCATCAGCACGTAGAGGCCGATAAATGCTGTGCGCAGGGTGACCATGACGGCGTAGTCGCCGAGCCGCGCCTGGCGAAACGCGTGGAAGATGCGCCAGCCGCGCAGGCGGCCGAGCACCAGGAAATCGACGCCCATCCGCCAGTAGATGAGCGCGCTGGCGGTGATGAGCCAGCCCCCGAGGAGCACCCAGCCCAGGCGGTCGGCGATGCCCGCCGGGACATGCTCGCGGCCAAAGGTCGCGCCGATGGCGAGCAGCACGAGCAGGGCGATGATGTCGACGAAGTTGAGCCACAGCAAGGTCGACAGGGCGGCGAGGAAGGGCTTCTGCGTCTTGCGGTGGGCGAACCACGCGACGGCGCCGGCGCCCGCGCTGTAGTTGAGCGCGTTGAGGAAGTAGCTGACGCCTTTGACCGCGAGGACCTCGCGGTAGGGCAGGCGGTCGAGCAGGCGCCCGAAGAGCACGAGCAGGGTCGCCGAGTCGGCCACGAAGGCGAGGAGCGCGAAGAGGCCCAGCCAAGCCGTCAGGAGCGTCAGGTCGGCGGTGGCCATGGCCTGGCGGACCGCGCTGAGGTCCACGGAGGCGAAGAGGTAGCCGACGATGCCGAGGCTGAGGAGCCACGGGAGCAGCCGCTTGACCTGGTTCTGCATGGCGGCCCCCATCCTCCTCTTGCGCGGTCTCTGGCGCGGTGAGTAAGGTCCATGACGCGACCGGGGCCGTCAAGCGGGGTTGCAGGAGGGCGCGTGACGACGGGTCGAGGAGCGGGGCGGCCACCGGGGCGCGGGGGACGTGGGGCTCCACCGGGTGCCGCGCCGCGGGCGTTGGCGGCGCGCGTGCTGCTCGAGGTGGGCTTTGAGGGCGGGCGCTCGGGCGATGCGCTGTCGGCGGCCCTGCGCTCCACGCCGCTCGAGGACCCGCGCGACGCGGGGTTGGCCACCGAGCTGGTCTATGGCGTGCTGCGACAGGGGCGGCGCCTCGACCACGCCCTGGCGCCCTTCGTCCGGCGCGGCATCGACACGCTGGAGCCGGTCGCTCAGGTCTTGCTGCGCATCGGCGCCTACCAGTTATTGATCCTGGACCGCGTCCACGCCGGGGCGGCGGTCAGCGCGACGCAGGACGCGGCGCGGCTGCTCGGCGCTGGGCGCATCACGGGGCTGCTCAACGGCGTGCTGCTGCGGGTGGCTGAGCGGCCCGAGGCGCTGCCGCAGGGCGACGACGACGCGTCGGTCGGCGTCCGATGGAGCCTGCCGGACTGGCTGGTCCCTCACCTGCGCGCTGCGGTGGGGTCCGAAGCGCTCGAGGCGAACGCGCGGGCCCTGCGCGAGCGCGCCCCCAACACCGTGCGGCCGACACTGCACCGCGGCGGTGCTGCGGCGGCGACGGCGGCGCTTGAGCGCGAGGGCTTCAGCGCCGAGGCCGGGCCCCACGGGACCCTCATCATCAGCGGTCCCGGCGACCCCTTCGCCAGCGCGGCCTTCCGGGGCGGCCTCATCACGCCTCAAGACCCCGCCAGCCTCCACGTCATCGACCTGCTGGGCGACATCGACGGCGCGCGCGTGCTGGACCTCTGCGCGGGGCGCGGCGTGAAGTCCACCGCGATGGCGGACCGCGGGGCCAGGGTGCTGGCGGTGGACATCGTGCCGGAGAAGCTGGAGTCCGCGCGCGGGCTGGCCGAACGACTCGGCGTCTCCGAGCGAATCGACACCATGGCCCTCGACGCGACCGACTCGAGCGTGGACCTCGGGCAGTTCGACCACGTGCTGGTGGACGCCCCCTGCACCGGCGTCGGGACGATCCGCAGGCACCCCGAGATCGCGTGGCGCCGCGAGCCCGCCGACGTGGGCCGCATGGTGGAGCTGCAGGCGCGACTGCTGGCGGCCGCCGGCACCCGCGTCGCCCCGGGCGGGCAGCTCCTGTACGCGGTCTGCTCGTTCATCCGGGCCGAAGCCGGCGATGTGGCGCCCGAGGGTCTCGTGGAGGAGGGCAGCCCCATGCTCATCGCGCCCGTCGACGGCGTGGACGCCTTTCAAGTGCGCCGCTTCCGGCGGCCCCCCGCGAGCTGACCGGCCCGGCCCTGCGCATTTGATCTCAACCGGCCTGCCGCCCCAAACTGGACGCTCCGCCGCCCCCGAGACAACGGCCTTCCCCATGAACCGCGCCGCCCCACTCGCCCTCGGCCTCGCCTTCGTGTGCCTGTTGGCGCTGGCCCCAGGGTGCGCGTCCAACCCGACGCCGCACCCCGCCAACGACGTGGCCGGTGTGCCGCTCAGCGACACCTCCGCGACGAGCGACACGGGCGACCCGGCGTCGGGTCAGGACGTGGACGACGGCCGTGAGCCGCCCAGCGACGCGGCTGCCACGCCGGACGCCGCCGCGGGTGACGCGAGTGCCGACGCGCCGGTGGACGGCGAGGGCGACGCCGACGCGGACCTCGACGCCGGCCCGGACGTCGACGGGGGCGCGTGCCCAGCCGCCCACATGCCGTGCTGCTGCGACCTCGACGTCGTGGCCGAGGCCGTCTGCGGCGGCGGCGCCTGGACCTGCCCGCTGGGCTTCGCGCCGTACTTCGGCCTCGACTGCACGCGCGACTGCGGGCCGTGCTTCTACACGCCGGCCTGCGAGTCCGCGGACGCCGGCTCCGGTCCCGACTGAGCGTCGGCTCAGTAGTAAACGATCGGGTCGATGTTCGTGCGGTTGGCGTGGTCGAGCGCGGCCGCCGAATCACCCTCCACCACGTCGAAGACCCAGCGCGCGGTGGCCCCCACGGGCAAGGTCTGGTCGACGAAATCCACGTGGGGGTCGGTCGCGCTCACGCGCACGCCCATGTGGGCCGCGCGGGTGTGCTTGACCACCCAGCGGTCGCCGCCCAGCCCGATGAGGCCGTTGGACAGCGGGAGCCACACCTCGCCGACCTCGAACGCGAACCCCGCCAGCGGGTACTCGCGCACCTGGTCCTCCATGAGGCCGGGGCTGTAGCGCAGCACGGCGTCGGCCGTCGGAAACTCAACGCGCACCGTGCGATTATCGCACTCCTCGCAGAGCTCCGCGGTGGGGTCGGCCGCGCTGATGGTCAGCTCCATGCGCTTGATGGTGGGCGAGATCTGGGTCCACACGACGCTGGTCTCCCGGGCGTCGGCGCGCACGGTGACCTCGAGCGGGGCGGTGGTCACGGTCGGGGGATCAGGCATCGGCACGTCGTCGAGCTTGGTCACCGCGCCCGTCCGCAGGTCCACCGCCGCGTGGGGCGTCTGGAGGGCGGCGAGCAGCTCCGCCCGCATCGCGGCGGTCTCCACGAGCAGCGCCTCGTTGAGGCGGCGGCACCACAGCACCTCGCCGCGCCACGGGTTTACGCCGGTCGCGTCGCTGACCTCCGCATGAAAGAGCTTGTCCCAGGCCGACGCCAGGCGCTCAGCCATCCCGGTGACGTCGCCCCCCTCAGCGCGCGCGGCGTGGAGCAGCGCCTCGGTCGTCGCCACGTGCATCCGCGCCTCCGCGTTGCCCGAGCGCACGCGGATGTCCTCCTCCGCGTCGTGCCAGATGACGCTCGCGCCCCCCATCCAGCGGTGAATCGACGTCGTGGTGCTCGTCGGCTGCCACGTCCCATCCAGCAGCGGCGGCGCCGGCTTCTTCTCGACGCCCAACAGCTCCAGGTGGCGCACATAGTCGCTGATCGACGTCAGCAAGTAGCCGTCCGCCTCGCGCGCGGCGAGCTCGGTCTCCAGGCTGGCGACGCGCTCGGGGTCCATCTCCGACAGCGCGGCGAGGTACGGGTTGACGGCCTCCGGCACCGCGCGCAGCTCGCCGTCATCGAAGAAATCCCACGCCAACTCGACGCCGCTGGCCGGGTCCACGCCGCCCGGACCCACCACGAGCGTGCCACCCTCGCTCGCGTACCAGGGCCAGCGCAGCCCTTCGCCGTACTGATAGCGGAAGAGATTTTTCGGAAACACACCGATCGAGTAGCCCTCCTCGACCAGCATGCGCTGCCGACCTTCGCCCGCTTGGCCCTCCTGGTTGAAGACCACCTCTGACAGCGGCAGGCAGTGGTCATCGAACACCTCGCGAACCCGCGCCAGCGAGCGCTCCTGGTCTTGGCGCGGGAAGGCCAAAAAGAGCTGCGCCGCATAGTGGAAGCTGATCAGCTCCACCTGCCCGCCCCACGCCAGCTCGCGAAGCTGGTCCAGCACGGCCGGGTGCCGCGCGGCCATGACCTCGATCATGTAGGCCTGAAGCTCGATGTCGACCTTCCACGAAGGGTGGCGCTCGTAGACACCCAGGATCGGGGCGAAGGTCTCGGTGATGATCCAGTCCTCGACGCGGTCGTTATCCCAGCCCTCCGAGTCCGCGAAGCCGGCGAAGAGCAGGGCCTTTCCGTCGTCTTCGACCGCCTCGAGCCCGCCGATCACGTACTCGATGTTGAAGTGGTAGAGCGACAGCGCGAACTTCTTCTGGTTCGGGTCGACGGCGGCCGGTTCGGGGAGGGCGCGGTCGCACGCGGGGGCCTCGACCTCCGGCGCCGTGTCCGCCGCGTCCGCCGTGTCCGCGGCGTCCGCCGTGTCCGCCGTGTCCGCGGCGTCCCGAGGCACGCCGTCTTTTCCGCAGGCGCCACCTGAGAAAAAGACCAAACCGAGGAGCGCGAGGAGGCGGGCGGGTGTGCGTGGGCTCTTCATGGCCCGGGATGATGCACGCTCGCCGGCTCTGGGGAAACAGGAAGGCGCGCCCGCGGTAATGGGGCTCCGTGGGCGCGCGCGGGAGACGGCGGAGCCGGCGATGGCCCGGGGACGGCCACAGACGGACACCGCCGCCGTGGGTTTAGCGCCGGGCCGCGGCCGTACGCCGGCGGACGATCGCCATCAGCATCAGCCCGAGCACCGCGAAGAGCGGCATCGCGGGCGCCTGGCCGCCGCCGCAGGTCGGGCCGGAGCCGCCCGAGGCCGCGCTCTTCGCGTCATTGGTGGCCCCACCCTCGCCGGGCGCCGTCGGGGTCTGGATCTCCGAGCCCGTCCCCCCGCTCGAGGGGAAGCCGTGCCCGCCGCCCATGCCGAGGTAGAAGTCGAAGCCCGGCGGGTAGCACGCGCCTGCGCTCGGCGCGACCGGGGCCGCCTCCTCACAGGACGAGCCACCCTCGGGCGTGGACGCGCAGGGGACCGCGCCCGTCGTGAGCTTCTCGCAGGACCAGCCGGTCGGGCAGTCGTCCGCCGTCTCGCAGCTCACCTCCTGCGGCTCGCACATCTTCTCGCCCGACGGCTCGCAACTGCACTGGCTGTCCGGGCGATCGTCCTCGGGCGGCATCGGCGCGCCCGAGCCGCCCTCGCCCGGCGCGGCCGGCTTGCCGGAGTCGCTCCCCGCGCCGTCGGGTGCGGGCGCCGGGTCGCTCGCCTCGCCCGGGCGCGTCGGGGGCGGGCTGTCCGGGCCGCTGCCGCTGCTAGGGCAGTTCTCCATGGCCACGCACTCGAAGCCTTCACCGCAGTCGGCCGCGGCCTCGCAGGGCGCGGCCCACTTCGGCGCGCAGGCGCTCCGCTTGACGGGCTCGCACTGCTCGCGTGGCGGCGCGGGCCTCTCGTCGCATGTGGAGTCGGGCGCGCAGGGCGGGACGGCCACGGCGATGTCACCGCAGTCCTCTTCCCAGCTCACGCAGATGAGGTCGGCGCCGCAGTCGGCGTCGGTCTCGCAGGGGCCGGGGACGCATTCGCGGTAGGTCACGGTCTCGCAGGGCTCGCAGGGCCCGTCGGAGGGACAGGCGCAGGCCGAGCCGCC
>CAZNZH010000078.1:8578-12367 GCA_964577445.1 uncultured Myxococcales bacterium | reverse complement strand
GCCGTCCATGACGGCGTCCTAGTCGCCGGGGCACACGTCGCACGCGTCGACGCAGCCGTCCCCGTCGCTGTCGAGCTGGGCTTTGTTGGGGACCGAGGGGCAGTTGTCGTCGCAGATCGTGTCCCCGTCGTCGTCCAGGCCCACCAGGGTGGGGCACGGGTCGCAGGCGTCGCCGGTCTTGTCTTTGTCCGTGTCCTTCTGGTCGGCGTTTGTCACCGTCGGGCAGTTGTCCTTGTCGGCGCAGCGCCCGTCCTCGTCGATGTCGTCGTCGGGATCGAGCGGGCAGGGATCGCAGACGTCGCCCGCCCCGTCGTTATCCGTGTCTTCCTGAAACTGATTGGCCTTCGTCGGGCAGTTGTCCAGGGGCTCGGGGACCCCGTCCTCGTCCTGGTCGTTTCGCGGGTCGGTCGTCCACTGGTCGCACGCGTCGCCGAACGCGTCGCCGTCTGCGTTTTCCTGGCCTTCGTTGGCGACCTTCGGGCAGTTGTCGACGTCGCCGCAATGCTCGTCGCCGTCTTCGTCGTTGTTCGGGTCGTCTTTGCAGATGTCGCAGATGTCGCCCGCGCCATCTTTGTCGGCGTCCGCTTGGTCGCTGTTCGCGTTCAGCGGGCAGTTGTCCGGGCCATCCTGACACCCCGTGGTCGCGCCGAGCTCGCCGCCGCCGTCGCAGATCCCGTCGCCGTCCGTGTCCGCAACATCGGGCCTGGTGCCGAGCGTCGCCTCCATCGCGTTGCTGATGCCATCGCCGTCGATGTCATCATCCTGCTCATCGGGGCGCTGGTCGTGGTCCTCGTCGTTCTGCACGAAGACCTGGACCGGCAGGCGCGTGGTCAGGGGCGGCGTCCCGTCGTCGGTCGCGACAAACACCACCGAGAACTCCCGCGTCCCCGCGGCCAGCGTGGTCGTGTCGGCGTCCGGCCGCCACCTGAAGCGCTCCGAGGCCTTGTCGAAGGTCGCCTTGTCCGGCTTGCCCTCGATGATGATGTCGATGCCGTCCGAGTCCGGGTCGGAGACCTTCACGTCGAAGGTCATCTCCACGCCCTCCACGCCGGTGCGGGCCGAGAGCGCGATGGGCTGAATGATGGGCGCGCGATTGGTCGGTGCGTCGCTTGAGACATCCCCGACCGCGTCGCTGGCGTCGGCGTCGCTCGGGTCCCCCGGCACGGCGATCTCGCCACAGGCCAAGAGCGCCATGGCGAGCATCGCGGCGAGACCGCAATTCAACAGACTCAGAGGCCCCCTACTCATCACGCGCCACCTTTGATCCATCGGAGCTATCGCCCGGCGCTGTCGCCGCGTGTGGGCAGCGACCACGCGCCGCCCCCGGAAAACATGGCTGCATATTCATGGCCCCGCCTGACACCGCTGCCCAAGCCTCAAGGTGAACTCGACCCGTCGATTCGCCCGCTCCGCGTCGGGGCCCGTGGCGCGCGGGACGGCATCACCCATACCGCCCGCGACCATCTGCGAACGGTTCAGCCCGTGCTCGGTGAGGTACTCGACGACCGCCCGCGCCCGCTGCCGCGACAGCTTCAAGCTGGCCACCGGCGAGCCCTCACCGTCCGCGTGGCCATTGACCAGCACCGTGTCGATGTACGACGTCGACAGCACCTTCGCCGCCACCGCGTTGAGCACCGCCATAGCGGCCTCATCGAGCTCCACGCTGCCCGGCGCGAAGAGCACGACGTCGTCGATGCGCGCGTCACAGTCGCGCGGCCGCGGCACCGGCGCGCCGTCGCTCCCCACGTCGTCGAAGTCCGGCGGCGTGTCGGGGCAGCCGTCGCCGTCCTGAAATCCGTTGTAATTCTCGGCGAGTGTCGGGCAGCGGTCCACGCGGTCGGGGATGCCGTCGCCGTCGCGGTCCTCGATGGCGACCTCGTCTGGGCACCCGTCGTGGTCCTGGAAATCGTTGAAGTCCTCGGGCTTATTGGGGCACCGGTCCACCACGTCGGGGATGCCGTCCTGGTCGTTGTCGTCGTCCGGGCAGCCGTCGGTGTCCGCGAACCCGTCCCGGTCCTCCGCCGCGAAGGGGCACTTGTCCTCGCCGTCGGGGACGCCGTCGCCGTCTTCGTCTTTGGCGCCCGGCGCCCACTGAAGGCCGGCCACGAACCGGAAGGTCGGCGTCCCGATGCCCTTGACCAAGCCGGGGCCCGCCGCCGCCTGCACCGAGAGGCCGGGGATGACCGACCACTTCGGCCCGAGGAGCAGCTCGAGGGTGGTGGTCGACTGCGAGCCGAAGAAGTCGGCCAGCGGGGTGCGGCCGAAGAGCTCCGCGGAGAGCGTGACGATCTCGGGCGCCACGAAGACCTCAAGCCCCAGCCCGTAGGTGAACTCGTGGCTGAACTTCGTCTCCAAGAACGTCGCCGACTTCGAGCGCAGACGCGTGCCCAGGTTGAGGCTCAGCACGGTGCGCGTCGTGCGGAAGTCGCCGATCAGCCCGACGAGCCCGCCCACCCCCGGGTCGCCTCGGAACTGGTCGCCGTCGCCGATGGGGATCGTCAGCCCGGCGCTCACACCGAGCCCGAACCCGCCCATGCGGTTATTGAGGATGCGCCCCCGCGCCCGGACGATCATGTCGCCCAAGCCGGCGCCGCTGACCGGCGCGATGGCCGTGTTGTCCTTGCCGCTCGCCATCGCGACGGCGAAGGGCACATGGATCTCGAGCTGGGCGTGGTCGAAGAGCCCGACGCCCACGTCCAGATTGAGGAACTGCGCCTGGTCGACGAGCTTCTCGCGGTGGCCGCCGACCCGCAGCCTCAGGCTGTCGTCCTCGAGCGCGTAGAGCAGCGAGGCGAACACACTCCAGGCTGGCGCCACCAGCGACTCCTCGACCGACCAGACCCGGTGCTGGCCGCCGACGGGGAAGAAGTTCTGGATGTTGGCGTTGCCCACGGCGGGCGGCGGGGTCTGGGCCTGCGCACTCGGCGCCGATGCCACCGCCGCGGCGAGCGCCACCGCGCTGAGCAGCCCGGCGAGCCGACGCCGCCTCAGCGCCAGCAGGCCCAGCAGCGCGAGGCCGATGACGAGCGCGAGCCCGCCGCCCCCGCCCGACGCGCAGCCGGTGAAGTTCTCGCCCTCGAGCACAGCCCCCGTGAAGTCGTCGCCGGCCTCGTTCGGGTCCGTGCCGCGCGCGACCTCGACGCCGTCCTCGACGCCGCCGCCATCGCTGTCCACGTTGAGCGGGTCCGTCGGCAGCCAGGGCGTCGTCCCCTCGACCTCGAGCTTGTCGCTCAGCCCGTCGCCGTCGGTGTCGATGTTTTTCGGGTCCGTCTTATGCTTCAACAGCTCGTCGCGGTCGGTCAGCCCGTCGCCGTCGGTGTCGGCGAGGCCGTCGCGCGGGTCATTCGGGTCGCCCTCGCCCGGGTCGACGCGGCCGTTGGCGTTGTCGTCCTCGCCCGGCTGCGCCTCGCACACGTTGGCCACCGCCGTCGGGCCGTCGCACACGCCGTCGTTGTCGCTGTCGGCGGATTTCGGGTTGGTCGTGGTCAGCGGGTCCAGGTCCGGCTGGAAGATCCCGCTGTCCGTCATGGGCCCGCCGAAGGTCAACCCAAACTCGGTCCCGTCCTGCACGCCGTCGCCGTCCGTGTCCGACGCGCGCGGGTTGGTGCCCAGCGTCAACTCCTGCGCGTCGGACAGCCCATCCTCGTCGCTGTCGGCGTCCTTGGAGTTGGTCCCCAGCGCCTTCGCCGCGCAGGCGTCGCTCTCGGTGCTCGGCGCGGCGCAGCAGCTCCCGCCGGGCTTGCTCGCCGCCGGGCAGCACCGCGCGAGCTGGCAGCAAACCTCGAGCGC
>CAZNZH010000078.1:0-8568 GCA_964577445.1 uncultured Myxococcales bacterium | reverse complement strand
CACCCTCGTCGCAGTCGGTGAGCTGGTCGTCGTCGTCGTCGTCGTCCACGCAGTTCAGCAAGCCATCGTCGTCGAAGTCGAGGATCTGATCGGGGGTGGGCTCCGAGGCCTTGTCGCGCGGATCGGTGCCGCAGGCCAGCTCCGCCACGTCGTCCACGCCATCGTTGTCGTCGTCGGGGTCGAGGCAGCTCAGGATGCCGTCTCCATCCTGGTCGAGCAGGTCGCCCAGCGAAGGCGTCGACGTGTTCGACAGCGGGTCGAACCCACAGAAGGACTCGACGCCGTCGACCACCTTGTCGCCGTCGCTGTCGATCTGCTGGCCGTCGCAGGTCCCGTTTTTGTCCTTGTCGACCGGGAAGCTCGCCGCGCTCAACGGGTCCGTCGCGCACGCCCGCTCATATCCGTCCAGGGCCGGGTTGCCGGCGTCGTCGCTGTCGCCGTCGCTGTTCGGGTCGACCGGGCTGGTCTCTTTCGGGCCGGTGGCGCCGTCGGCGTCGACGTCCTCGGCCCCGTCCGGCAGCCCATCGTCGTCGGTGTCGGCCACGAGCGGGTCCGACGGGACGCAGGCCCCCGCTGGCGTTCGGTAGCAGCTCTTGACCTCGACCCCGTCACTGAGCCCGTCGCCGTCGGTGTCCTTCTTCGTCGGCGAGGTCTCATCGGGGTCGACGACGCCGTTTTGGTTCGCGTCTTCCACGCCATCATCCAGCCCGTCGCCGTCGGTGTCTTTGAGCCGCGGGTTGCTGCCCAGCATCGCCTCGAGCAGGTCGCTCAGGTCGTCGCCGTCGTCGTCGTCATCGACGCAGTTGGCCTGCCCGTCGTTGTCGGTGTCGGCCAGGTCGATCTCGAGCGGCCGCTCCGCCCCGTCCAGCGGGTCGGTCCCGCACAAGAGCTCAGCCGCGTCCGGGCTGCCGTCGCCGTCGTCGTCGGGGTCCAAGGCATCGCAGAGGCTGTCGTGGTCCGTGTCCACCGGCACCTTCGCCCCATCCGCCGGGTCGGTGCCGCAGCTCTCCGCCACCGCGTTGGCCCAGCCGTCGCCGTCCAAGTCGGTGTCTATCGCGTCGCAGAGCCCGTCGCCGTCGGTGTCTTTGGGCACGCTCGTCGCGTCCTTCGGGTCGGTCTTGCAGAAGGTCTCCACCGCGGTCGACCACCCGTCGCCGTCCGGGTCGGCGTCCGCGTCGATGGCGTCGCACAGCCCGTCATCGTCGGTGTCGGCGGGCGCGCTGTCGGCGTCCAGCGGGTCGGTCCCGCAGAGCAGCTCGATGGAGTCGAGCCAGCCGTCACCGTCGTCGTCCGCGTCCACGAAGTCGCACTGACCGTCCTCATCGGTGTCCACGGGCATATCCGCCGCGTTCAGCGGGTCGCTCTGGCACTGCTGCTCGATGGCGTCGTTCCACCCGTCGTCGTCGTCGTCGGAGTCCAGCAGGTCACAGACCTTGTCGCCGTCGGCGTCGTGGCCATCCGCCTCGGGGTTGGACGCCGGATCCAGCGGGTCGGTCCCACACAGGCTCTCGACGCCGTTGGGCCACCCGTCCTGGTCCTGATCCTGGTCCAGCGCGTCGCACTGGCCGTTGCCGTCGAGGTCCACGGGCACGCTCGACGCGTCGTGGGGGTCGGTCGCGCAAAGCAGCTCCCGGTCGTCGCTCCACGAGTCGTTGTCGTCGTCGGAGTCCACCGCGTCGCAGAGCCCATCGTTGTCGCCGTCCAGCCCCGCGGAGACGGGGTTCGACGCCACATCCAGCGGGTTGGTGCCGCAGGTCTGCTCGAGGGTGTTCGACCAGAGGTCCCCGTCGGCGTCCGGGTCCTGGGCGTCGCAGGTGCCGTCTTGATCCAGGTCGTGGGCCGCGTCGGTCGGCACGCTCAGCTTGTCGAGGGGATCTGAGCCACAGGCCGCCTCCAGCAGGTCGTCGAAGCCGTCGCCGTCGTCATCGCCGTCCGCCGCGTCGCACTGGCTGTCGCCGTCTGTGTCTTTGGGCACCGACGCCGCGGAGAGCGGGTTGCTGCCGCAGATGAGCTCCTGCACGTCAGCAAACCCATCGCCGTCGTCGTCCAGGTCGACGCAGTTCGGCTGGTCGTCCCCGTCCAGGTCCTGGGCCTGCACGCCCGCCGGGACGCTCGCCGGATCGAGCGCGTCGGAGCCGCACGCGATCTCGAACCCGTTGGAGATCTGGTCGCCGTCGAAGTCCTGCTTGGCGCACGCCTTCGCGATGACGCAGTCCGGGTCCGCGCAGTCGGTCTTCGTGTCCTGGTCGTTGTCGAGCGAATCATTGCACACGAACTCTTTGCCGCCGCACACCGACTCGAAGACGTCGAAGGTGCCGTTACAGTCCGCGTCGATGTTGGCGCCGCCGTTACAGATCTTGGCCGCGCCCGGGTAGATGAGCGGGTCGTTTTTGGCCGACGGGTTGAGCGCGCACTGCGACAGCTCCACGGCGTCGCTGGTGCCGTCGTCGTCGTCGTCCGGGTCCACGCAGTTCAGCAGCCCGTCGTTGTCGGTGTTCTGCGCGTCATCGGCGGTCGGCGTCTCGAGCCCGTTGAAGGGGCTGGGCCCGCAGATGAGCTCGACGCCGTTGGCCACACCGTCGCCGTCGAAGTCCGCCGTGGCGCACAGCGGCGAGAGCACGCAGTCCGAGTCGGCGCAGTCGGTCTTCCCGTCGAGGTCGTCGTCCACGCCGCCGCCGCACAGCTCGCCACAGCCCAAGCGCACCGTGGCCGCGCTGGTCGCGCCCTCAGAGCACGGGCCGACCTGATCGGCGATGACGGTGTAGGTCTGGCCTGACGTGACGCTCAGGGTGCCGCTGCCGCCCGTGGAGCAGCCGGTGGCGAAGCTGGTCAGCGGCGCCGCGCAGCTCGCGTCGGTGCAGGGGCCGCCGAGGATGTAGACCTTGTAGTGGCTCAAGCCGTCGTTGGACAGGCGCACCGTGACCGTCTCGGTGGCGGTGGCGGTGAAGCTCAGCACCGCGTCGGCCCCGAAGGTGACCGGCGAGCACGGGAAGTCGTCATCGACCGGCGAGACGGTCACCGCCCCGCCGCAGGTCAGCGGCGCCGCGTTCGCGCACACCTCCGCGGCGCACTCCGGGGCGTCAAAGCACGCGCTGTCGCCGCAGTCGACGCGGCCGTCGCAGTCGTTGTCCAGGTCGTCGGCGCACGAGCCCGGGGTCGCCTGGCCCTCAGCACCCGCCGGGCTGACGCCGGCGGCCCCGTCGTCGCAGTCCGCGGCGATGCAGTCGACCTGCGCCGGGTCCACCCGGGGCGGCGCCTCGCCGTAGCCGTCCCCGTCGGCGTCCAGGCACCCGTCCGCGCAGTCCGGCACGCCGTCGTCGTCGGTGTCGCTACAGTCCTCAGCGCACAGCGGGTCGCTCGGCGCGCAGTCCACCTCGTCACACCGGCCGTCGCCGTCGCTGTTGGGCAGCGCCTCGTCGGTGGTGGCGTCGCAGTCGTCGTCGATGAGGTCGCAGGCGAACTCAGCGCAGCCCCCGAAGGCGTGGGGCGTGCCGCGGTTTTTGCCCGAGCTGCCGTAGGTCGCCGACGGTCCGGCGAGGCACCACGCGCTGGACACGCTCTTGCTGGCGGGCACCGTCGCGCTCGGCGGGGCGATGAGGATGAGCGAGCGGCCGAGGCCGTCGGCGGTCGCCATGCGGCCCAGCTCGCAGCCGAAGCCGCCTGAGAAGTCCACGACGTCCAGCAGCGCCGCGCCGCCCCCAGCCAGGGTCTCGGTGACGGTCAGGCGGTCGCCGCCGGGCGAGATCTGAAAGGCCGACGTGCAGGTGCCGTCCGCCCCCACGCCGTCGGTCCCGTCGATGGCGCCGAAGGCCACGACGTAGAAGCCGCCGGGCGCGATCATCGCCGTGGTCACCACCGCGCAGCCGCCGCCCGGCGCAAAGGACTGGGTCGCGCCGACGACGTTGGTGAACGCCAGCCCGAGATCCGTGACGCTGACCGCCGAGTCGGACGCGTTGTAGAGCTCGATCCACTGCTCGCCCGGGCTCGCGTTGGGCTTGGTGATGTGGATCTCGGTGACCTGAATGGCGCCGAGCTCGGTCTGGCAAGTGCTGGAGCAGCCGTCGCCGCTGTCCTGCCCGCCGTCGTCGCAGGTCTCGCCGAAGCCGATGGTCCCGTCGCCGCAGTCCGCACAGCTCGGCTCGAGGAGGTCGGAGAGGCCGTTACAGTCGTTGTCTTTGCCGGCGTTCTGGTCGGTGCAGATCTCGGGCTGGCCTGGGTGGGTCGTGAGGTCGTCGTCGTCACAGTCGGGCGCGGTCTTGCCCGCCCCACAGGTCGCGGTGTCGCCGTAGGGCGCGGGGCGCGTCGCGTCGCCGTAGCCGTCGCCGTCGACGTCGATGCAGTGGTCGCAGAGCGCGCTGGCCCGTTCGCCCTCGCCGTCGCCGTCCACGTCGCTGATCAGCACCAGGGAGTCGACGAAGGCGCCCGCGTTGGCGTTATCGCCGGCGTCCACGGTGTCGTAGAAGACGACCACGGAGAGGGTCCCGCCCAGCGCGGCGGGGGGCACCGGCAGCTTCACCGTGACCAGGCCCGCCGTGTTGACGCCGCTGGCGAAGACGTGGTTCGCCGGGGTGGTCGCGTCGCAGCTCGCCGTGGTCACGCCGTAGCAGACGCCGAGCACGTCCTTGGTGGTCGCGCTCTCGCCGCTGAGCCCGTAGCGCAGCTCGAGCTCGGGCGAGAGCATGTCCGCCGGCACGCTGATGCTGCGAGCGAGCCAGCCCCGCAGCCGCCCAGCGCCCGCGCTCCCGACCTGGCCGTTGAGCACCGTCTCGAACCCGACCGCCCCAAACCCCGTGCTGGCGCCTCGCTGAAAGAGCTGCCCGCCGCTGGTCCCCGAAGACGTCACGGTCACGCCGCCAGGGCCCGTGTCGAAGCTCAGCCCCATGGAGCACGGCTGACACCACGCGTCGGCTGCGCACTGGGCGTCGGCGCAGTCCACCTGGCCGTCGCCGTTATCGTCGACGCCATTGGCGCAGTCCTCGTCGCCGCAGCCGGCGTCCTGGCCGTCGGTCTGGCCGTTACAGTCGTTGTCCAGCTCGTCGCCGCAGACGTCCATCGCCAAGGTCTCGACCGCGCCCGGGTTGACCGAGAACCCGCCGGGGCCGTCTTCGCAGTCGAGCCCCACCTCGTCGCAGGCCATGAGGTCCGGGCTGCCGGCGCCGCCGTAGCCGTCGTGGTCGCCGTCCCAGCAGGGGTCGCAGCTCACGTGCGAGCCCTCGTTCAGCCCGTCGCCGTCCATGTCGCTGGCGACGACGACCCGCGTGACCGTCACGCCGGGGTTGTCGTTTTGGAACTTGTCGAAGGTGTCGTAGAGCAGGCTTATCTGCAGGGTCTGGCCGATGTACGGGGTCAGGTCGACCTGCGACGTCACCTCGCCGCCCGTGGGGGTCGCGGCGAGCAAGATGATGCCGGGCGTGTTGAAGCGGCAGGTCGGCTGGTTGATGCACACCGCGAACTTGTCGCCGCTGGGCGTGGGGTCGCCCGCGTGGATGAAGCTGACCTGGAGCGCCGGGGCCGGGCCTCCGTCGATGACCGACGGCACCACGACGGTGACGTTGAGGCGGCCGAAGTAGACGCCACCCGGCGCGCCGCCGTTATTGGGGTTGGGGCCCTGGTCGACGTTCGCCGTGCCGTTGGTCTGCCAGGATCCGCTGGGCTGGTCGTAGATCCACAGGCCCTGGGCGTCGCTCTGCCAGGTGCCGGGGCCCGTGTCGAAGCTCCAGTCGATGTCGCAGGGATCGCAGAACGCGTCCCCGGCGCACGCGGCGTCGTCGCAGTCGACCTGCCCGTTGCCGCCGTTGTCGAAGCCGTCGGCGCAGTCCTCGACGCAGCCTGGGTCGGCCAGATCGGTCAGCCCGTCACAGTCGTCGTCGACGCCGCCCGCGCAGAGCTCGGACGCGCCCGGAGAGACGGCGCTGCTGTCGTCGTCGCAGTCGGTCAGGGGCCCAAAGGGGCAGCTACCGGGCGCCACGCTGGTCAGGCGACCGTAGCCGTCCTCGTCGAGGTCCACGCAGCCGTCGCAGGCGAGCTGGCTGGCGAACTCGAAGACGCCGTCTCGGTCGACGTCGCCGGCGACGCTCACCTGATCGACGTGGACGATGGCCGCGCCGCCCGGGGCGTGCGGGCCGCCGGGCGTCGCGGGCGAGACCGCCTCGATGACCACGAAGCGGCGGGTCCCCGCCTCGGCGAGCAGGTCGACGCGCAGCACGTCCAGGCCCGCGGCGTCCTTCTCGGTCAGGCTGTCCGCGGTGTTGGTGCAGGTCGCGAACACCATCCCGGAGGCCGTCGACCCGTCGCCGTTGACGTAGACCGCGAGGCAGTCGTCGACGCCATTGCCTTGCAGCCGGTAGTGGACGGCGAGCTCGGGCTTAGGCGAATCGGAGACGGCGGGGACCGCGACGCGGGTGCGCGCGACGGCCGTCTCGCCCACCGCCGCCGGCGGGCTGAAGTCGGCGACGAGCGCGCCGGTACCTGCCGAATCGTAGGCGAAGCCCTCCTCGCCGGTCCCGAGCGACCAGCCCATGGCGTCAGCCCCGAAGCCGAAGTCCGTGCCGCAGGTCGGCGTGCACACGGTCAGCGCGGCGGTGACGCAGGTGAACCCGGGCTCCAGCAGGCAGCCGGCCGAGCACCCGTCCCCGCCGACGGCGCCGCCGTCTTCGCACTCCTCGTCGGCGGGGCAGAAGACGCCATCGCCGCACACCGCCGCCGAACCCACCCCGGGCACGCAGGTGCCGCCCGCGCAGGTCTCGTCGCCGTTACAGGGATCCCCGTCAGCGCACTCGGCGTCCAAGGTGCAACTGGCGCCCCGCGCGTGGCCCGGCGCCAAGACGCTCGCCAGCGCCGTCACCGCCCCGATCAACACCGCCACGCGAAACGCGCGCCTCAACGCCAGCGCCTGACGTCCCCCCCGATGGTACGCTCCCATCCAACCCCCAAACGCCGTACCCCTATACGGAAGCAAGACGCGCCCATTGTAGGCGCGTAACGGCAACCGATGAAAGGGCGGCAGGCTCGCATTCCCGTTGTGACCGGCCGACGTGGCCACCGAACAACCGCCGGGACTCGCAACGCAGCCTTCTAGACCGCCGGCACAAGACCGCATCTTGACATCGTCGCATCACGACATCACTGTAGTGACATGAGAACCACTGTGGACATCGACGATCCAATCCTTCGGGCAGTGAAGAGCTTGGCGGCGCAACGGCAAGTCTCCGTAGGTACAGTGATCTCTGAATTGCTGGCCCAGGCCATTTGCCCCGACGAAGTGCGGACGACGCGGAGCGGACTCCCGGTGTTCCCGCGCGTGCCCGCGAGCCCGCCAGCGACGATCGAGCTCGTCAATCGCCTCCGCGACGGCGATGATCCGTGAGCTTTCTGCTCGACGTCAACGTGCTCATCGCGCTCGTCGACAGTGGTCACGTCAACCACGACGCGGCCCACGCTTGGCTGAGACCACGCGTCCCTTGGTCGACCTGTCCGCTGACCCAGAACGCGCTCGTCCGAATCGTCTCGCAGCCAGCCTATCCCACGGTGCAGGCCAGCCCGGCTGAGGCCGTCGAGTTACTACGTCGACTCGTCGCCCACCCAGACCATCGAGGCATCGACGACGACGTCGGTCTCGCCGATCTCAGCCTCTTCGACATGACCCTTATCCTGTCGAGCGCGCAGGTCACCGACACCTACCTGATCGGCCTGGCCCATCGCCACGGGCTGCGGCTGGCGACTTTCGACCGTCGCATCACTGCGGACGCGATCGTGGGTGCGGCCCCCGATCTGGTCGAGCAGATCCCAGCGCGCTGACTTCGACGCGCGGCTTCGCTCTATTCGCGCTCGGAGAGCCGCGCGGCGGGGGCGGACTCGGCGGGGATGCGCACGGGGTAGCGGCCGGTGAAGCACGCGTCGCAGTAGCCCTTGTCGTGGCCTCCCACGCTGGCGTGCAGCCCGCCGATGCTGAGGTAGGAGAGGCTGTCGGCGCCCAGGAACTGCGCTATCTCGTCGACCGTCTTGTTGGCGGCGATGAGCTCGGCGCGGTCCGGGGTGTCGATGCCGTAAAAGCACGAGTTGGTGGTCGGCGGGCAGGCGATGCGCATGTGCACCTCGCGAGCACCCGCGTCTCGGAGCATCTGGACGATCTTCCGGCTGGTCGTGCCGCGCACCAGGCTGTCGTCGATGACCACCACCGAGCGGCCGCGGATGACCGACTCGACCGGGCTCAGCTTCAGCTTCACGCCGAAGTGGCGGATGGACTGAGCCGGCTCGATGAAGGTGCGGCCCGCGTAGTGGCTGCGGATGAGGCCCTGCTCAAAGGGCAGCCCCGCGGCCTGCGCGTAGCCCAGCGCCGCGGCGTTTCCGCTGTCGGGCACCGCGATGACGACGTCGGCACCCGGGGTCGGCGACTCGGCGGCGAGGCGGCGGCCGCTCTCCTTGCGCACGTTGTAGACGTCCTCGCCGAAGATCTGCGAGTCCGGCCGCGCGAAGTAGATGTGCTCAAAGATGCAGGCGTAGCGGGGTCGGACCGTCGTGGGCCGGATCGCCCGCTGGCCCTCGGCGTCGAAGATCAGGATCTCGCCC
>CAZNZH010000077.1:0-12372 GCA_964577445.1 uncultured Myxococcales bacterium | reverse complement strand
CGACCCGGGCGCCGCCGACGACAGCGCGGCCTGGCGCCCCGCCCTCGACGCCCTCGGCGCCGCCGGCCGCGCCCTCCACGCGCCCGACCGCGCCACCTTCGAGGCCGCCATCGCCGCGCTCTGCGACGGCACCTCACCCGAAGACAGCGTCATCTTGGTGACCACCGGCCGCGGCAGCCCCACCGGCGGCGGCGCGCTGGTCTTGGGCGACGAGGCGGTCAGCCTCCGCCGCGTCGCGTCCCTCCTCGCGCAACGCTGCGCCGCCGCCGGCCTCCGCGTGTGGGTGCTCGACACCTCCTTCGCCCTCAACCTGACCCCGGTCTGGGTCGGCAACGCCCCGATGGTGCTGTGGCGCGGCTCCGACCCCGCCCACCCCGAGGCCGCGCGAGTGCGCCCCGGCGGCGGCGGCCTGCTCAGCCACGCCCTCGCCGCCCACGTCACCCGCCGCGCCGACGCCCGCTGCGTCGCCAACGCCCAGCCCGGCCCGCGCGAGGTAGCCGACATCTTCGACGACGAGGCCGCCGTGGTCGGCGACATGCTCGCCGCGCGCTGGCAGGCCGTCGGCGCGCCCGCCCTCCACGCCGCCGGCTTGAGCCTCGACGAGACCGGCGCCGACCGCGAGCGCCTCGCCCTCGCCCTGGCCGCCCGCACCCCCCGCGCCCTCCGCCTCGCGGTCGGCGCGCCAGGCCCCGCCGCCGGATGCGCCGACTCCAGCGACTGCCGCCTGCGCGCCAGCACCTGCGCGCTCCCCCCCTGCCACACCCTCACCTGCGCCGACGGCGCCTGCGCCCCCGCGGTCGCCCTCGCCTTCCCCTGCGACGACGGCTCGGTCTGCACCGCCGACGACCGCTGCGACGCCACCGGCCACTGCGAAGGCGCCCCGGTCCAGTGCGACGACGACAACCCGTGCACCCGCGACATCTGCCACCCCAAGTTCGGCTGCCGCTTCACCTCCGAGCCGCCCGGCGCCACCTGCGACGACGCCGACGTCTGCACCCTCGGCGACCGCTGCGACGCAGACGGCCACTGCCTCGGCTCGCCCGCCGACTGCGACGACAACAACCCCTGCACCAACGACCTCTGCGACCCCACCGCCGGCTGCCTGCACACCCCGAGCAAGTCCCCCTGCGACGACGGCGACCCCTGCACCCAGCAGGACTACTGCCTCAGCGGCCTCTGCACCGGCGCCCCCCTCCCCTGCATCGACGGCCTGCCCTGCACCGCCGACGCCTGCGACCCGGACCTCGGCTGCGTACACCCGCCGCTACCCGACGGCCTCCCCTGCGACGACGGCGAGCCCTGCACCCTGACCGACCGCTGCGCCGCCGGCGCCTGCCAAGGCTCCCAATCCCCCTGCGACGACGGCCTCGCCTGCACCCTCGACATCTGCCAACCCACCGGCTGCCTGCACCTTCCGCCCCCCGGCACCTGCGCGACCGCCGCCGGCTGCATCCCCGTCGGCGCCCACCCCGACGACGCCCCCTGCCTGGTCTGCGCCGCCACCGCCAGCCTCGTCCCCGACCCCGCCCTCGAAGGCGCCGCCTGCCCCGACGACGGCATCCCCTGCACCACCGACCGCTGCGCCGCCGGCGTCTGCACCCACGTCGACCAGCCCGGCTTCTGCCACCTCCCCGACCAGACCTGCGTCGCCGCCGGCGAGCTCCTCGGCCCCTGCCTCGTGTGCAAAGGCGCCGGCGTCGCCCAGCCCGCCCCCGCCGGCAGCCCCTGCGACACCGGCGATCCCTGTAGCGGCGGCGACACCTGCACCGCCACCGGGGCCTGCGTCAGCGCCGGCCAAGGCTGCTGCGCCACCCTCGAGGAGGCCGCCTGCGGCGTCGACCTCTCCGGCGACACCAGCCTCGAAGGCACGCCCGACGCCATCGTGAGCTGGTCGTGCCTCCCCGTCGCGCCCTTCCCCACCCCCGAGCACACCCTGCGCTTCATCGCGCCGTGCACCGGCGTCTACACCATCCGCTACGCTGGCCTCCCCGGACAGCTCCTCTTCACCCGCCACCTCGCCGACGGCGAAGCCCCCTGCGTCGACGGCACCTGCGACGCCTACGCCGCCGGCACCACCTCGGTGCTCCTCGGCTTGGGCGAGGCCGTCCTGCTCACCGTCGACGGCAACGGCAAAGCCGCCGGCCCCTACACCCTCAGCATCGATTGCCCCTGCACCGGCGGCCTCGGCACCGCCCCGTGAGCGCCCCACCCCACCCGCCCCACGGCCCCCTCGACCCGCCGCTCCGCCTCCCCGAGCTCGTCGCGCTCGCCTCGCTTTTCGCGCTGCTGCTCGTCTACACCAGCCGCGTCATCTGGGACATCGACCTCTTCTGGCACATCGCCGCCGGCCGCGCCTTCGTCCGCGCGGGCCACATCACCGACACCGACATCTTCGGCGTCCTCGACCCCCACCGCACCTGGGTCACCTTCCAGTGGGGCTACCAGATCCTCGTCTACCTGCTCGACGAGGCCGGCGGCCTCCAGCTCGTCCGCGCCGTCCACACCGCCGTCATGCTCTCCGCCTTCGCGCTCTTCTACTGGGGCCTCCGCGGCCGCCTCCGCCTCGGCCCCATCGCCTCGTTCGTCGCCCTGACGCTCCTCGTGGTCCTCTTTGAAGACCGCATCCGCAACCGCCCCCACGTCTTCAACCTCCTGGCCTGGACCATCCTCTTCCCCTGGCTCGCCCGCGGCCCCAGCCTCCTGGACCGCCGCGCCATCATCGGCACCGCCATCACCGTCGCCCTCTGGGCCAACCTCCACGCCGGCGGCGCGCTCCTCTTCCTCGTCGCCGCGGCCACCCTCCCCGCCGGCGCCATCTTGGCCCGCCTCCTCAAGAGCCCCGATCCCTCAGCGGATTCCTGGCGAATCGCGACCCTCTGGTGGCTCGCCGCCCTCGCCGTAGCGCTGGTCTCCCCCGGCTTCATCCGCGGCAACATCCAGGCCGCCCTCATGCTCGAGGGCACCGAGCAAGCCATCGGCGAGTGGTGGCCCGCCTGGCACTTCCTCGTCATCGCCACCACCGCCGGCCACATCGTCAGCGGCCTCACCCCCTCCATCGTCGGCGCCATCTGGCTCGCCGTCCTCGCTCGAGCCATCACAGCCCGAGATCGGCTGCGCACCGTCCCCGCCTGGGTGCTGCTCCTCGGGCTGGCGCTCGTCGTGCTCTCCCACCGCTCGATCCGCTTCGTCTACTTCGCGGCCTTCGGCGCGGTCCTGCTCGTCGGCCACCTCCCCCGCCCGCTCTCGCCGGCGTCCTGGCGCCCGCGCATCGCCCGCGCCGCCGGCGTCGCCCTGGCCGCCGCCCTCGTCATGGTCAGCTACCGCTTCAACGTCACAGCACTCCACGGCGATCTCCCCCGCGCCATGGCCAGCGCCTTCGGCCCCCCCGTCGACACCCGCCGCTTCCCCATCGCCCAGGCCGCCTTCCTCGAGCAGACCGGCTTTCACGGCACGATCTTCTGCCAGCCCAACTGGGGCGGCTACCTGCTCTGGCGCCTGCACCCCGCCGCCCGCGTCCTCGCCGACGGCCGCGGCAACTACCCGCGCGCGCTGTCCGACGACCTCGTGGCGCTCTACGACCGCGAGCGCTTCCCCACGCCCGCCGACGGCCCCGCGGTCGAGGCCCTCTACGCCCGCTACCCGACCGACCTCGTCGTCCACCAGCACCCGGTCTTCCCGCCCGGCTACACGCCCGACCCGACCCGCTGGGAGCTGCTCTACTCCGACAGACGCGGCGCCATCTGGGCCCGCCTCGACTCCCCGGGCGGCCGCGCGCTCGCCGACCGCGTCCGAGCGCTGCGCCGCGCCGCCGCTCCGCCGCCGGCCCCTACGCCGCCAACCCTTGTAGCGCCGTGACCACCGCGTCGACGTGCCCCTTGACCCGCACGTTCGCCCACACCTGCGCGATCTTCCCGTCCGCGCCTACCAAAAAGGTGGTCCGAAAGGTCCCCTGGTACTCGCGCCCGTAGTTCTTCTTCGTCCCCCAGGTCCCGTACGCCGTGTGCAGCGCGAGGTCCGCGTCGCTGACCAGGTGAAAGGGCAGCCCGTGCTGGGCCTTGAACCCGTCGTGGCTCTTCACCGAGTCCTTCGACACCCCGATGACCGTCGCCCCCAGCGCCGCGATTCGCTCGAAGCGGTCACGGAAATCGCAGGCTTCGGTCGTGCACCCCGGCGTGTTGTCCTTCGGGTAGAAGTAGATGACGTAGGGCTTGCCGGCGAGGCTCTGGCTCGAGAGCGTGCCGCCCCCGTCGATGTTCGCGTCAAAGGCCGGCGCCGTGGTACCTGCTTCGAGCATCCTGACCTCTCCTGTGTTTTCGGTGACCGCGCACCAGTAGCCAAGGGCCCGCAGTTTGGCAAGGGAGCACCACGACCGTATGATCGGCCCGCCGATCGAGCCTCACCGCCGCGGCACCCGGAGCCCTCGATGAAGATGGCCATCATCTCGGACGTGCACTCGAACATCGAGGCGCTCAGCGTCGCCCTCGAGTGGATCGACACCCACGAGGTCGACCAGACCTACTGCCTGGGTGACGTCGTGGGCTACGGCGCCGACCCCAACCCCTGCTGCGATCTCCTGCGCGAGCGCGGCGTCGTCACCCTGATGGGCAACCACGACGCGGCCGTCGTCGGCGTGATGGACACCGACTACTATTATGCGGCCGCCCGCGACGCGATCTTCTGGACCCGCGGCCAGCTCTCCGCGGACAACTTCCGCTGGCTCTACGGCCTGCCCTACACGCACCTGACCGAAAAGATGGGGCTCTTTCACTCAGCCCCCATCCGCCCGTCGGGCTTCTACTACGTCGTCCAGTCCAAGGACGCCCAGGCCCACACGGCGCTCTACGACAAGCTGCGGCCCTGGAATTTCGTCGGCCACAGCCACCTGACCTACCAGTACGCCCTCAACGCCGAGAAGGCCCGCGACGTCACCGGCCGCAAGCTGGTCGGCAAGGCGGACCGCAAATACATCATCAACGTCGGCTCGGTCGGGCAGCCCCGCGACCGCGACAATCGCTTGTGTTTCGGCCTCTTCGACTCGGAGATCGAGACCTTCGCCCACGTGCGGCTGACCTACGACATCCCGTCGGCGGCGGCCAAGATCGAGGCGGCGGGCTTGGACCCGAAGTTCGCCAAGCGCCTGTTCACCGGCCAGTGAGCCGGTGGCTCAGGCCCTGAGCCGCCGCACGACCGCGATGACCCGCTCGAGCGCGAAGTCGATGTCGGCCTCGCTGGTGCCGCGCCCGAGGCCGAAGCGCACGCTGGCGAAGATGCGGGCGTCGCTGTGGCCCAGGGCGCGCAGCACGTGCGAGGGCTCCAGGCTGGCCGTGGTGCAGGCCGAACCCGACGAGAGGTCCACATCGTCGAGGCTCTGCAATAGCCGGCTCGCCTCGACCCCGGTGAAGGCCACGTTGAGGTTATTGGGCAGGCGGTGCTCCATGCCCCCGTTGACCTCGACGTCGCCCAGCCCTCGCTGAAGCCCCGCGAGCAGCCGGTCGCGCAGCCCCGCCATCCGCAGCGCGTCGCTGGCCTGCTCGGCGAGCGCCAGCCGCGCCGCCTCGCCGAAGCCGACGATGCCGGGCACGTCCAGGGTGCCGGAGCGCAGCCCGCGCTCCTGGCCCCCGCCGTGGATGAGCGGCACCAGCCGGACCTGGGGCCGGCCGCGCCGCACCCACAGGCAGCCGACGCCCTTGGGCCCGCAGAACTTGTGCGCCGACAGCGCCACGAGATCCGCGTGGCAGCGCGCGACGTCAAAGGCCACCTTGCCGACGGCCTGCACCGCGTCGACCACGAAGAGGGCACCGGCGGCGCGCACCGCCTCCCCCACCGGCGCGAGCGGGTTGAGCGAGCCGATCTCGTTGTTCGCGGCCATCACACAGACGAGCAGCACGTCGTCTCGCAGGGCCGCGGCGACCTGCGCCGGGTCCACGCGCCCGTCTGCGCCCACAGGCACCAGCTCGAGATCGAAGCCCTGCCTCGCCAAAGCCCGCGCCGGGTCGATGACGGCGTGGTGCTCGATGCTGCTGGCCAGGATGCGCCTGCGCGTCTGCGGTGCGGCGGCCGCGGACCCTTTGATGGCGAGGTTCAGCGCCTCGGTGGCCCCGGAGGTAAACACGATCTCCTTGGGGCTGCCGCCGATGAGGGCGGCGACGTGCGCGCGCGCGTCCTCCACCGCGAGGTTGGCCTCCTGGCCGCGCCGATGCTGGCGGCTCGCGGCGTTTCCGGGGCGCGCGCTGAACCAGGGCAGCATCGCCTCGACCACCCGCGGGTCGCAGGGCGTCGTGGCGTGATGATCCAGGTAGACGAAGGGAGCGGGCGAAGGTGGCGCGGCCATGGACACAGCAGATCTCGGGCGGTGGTTTGACCGATGGTAGCGGCGCGGGTCGAGGCAACACCAGCGTTGACACTGTAGAGCGCCGCTGTATGGTCCCGCCGATCTGGAGATGGCCCCGACGCTAGTGAGAGTTCGGAAAGGAGCGAGAGATGGCGAACGTCACCGTTGAACAAGTCATGGACGCGCTGCGCGGCGTCGACGATCCCGACCTGCGCGCGGACATCGTGACGCTGAACATGGCCCGCGACGTGCGCGTCGAGGGCGCCAGCGTGACGCTGCGGTTGGTGCTGACCACGCCGGCTTGCCCGCTCAAGGGCCGGTTCAAACGTGACATCGAGGCGGCGCTGGAGCCCCTGGGCCTCACCGAGGTGACCATCGACTTTGACGCGGAGGTGCGGCGGGCGCCGGGTCCGGCTCAACCCGGGGGCCACGGCGGGCAGCCGGCCGCGCCGCGCATGCCCGAAGTGAAGGCCGTCATCGCGGTCGCGTCGGGCAAGGGGGGTGTGGGAAAAAGCACAGTCGCCACCAATCTGGCGGTGAGCCTCGCGCAGACGGGGGCCAAGGTCGGGCTCCTGGACGCCGACATCTATGGGCCGTCGATGCCGGTGATGCTGGGCCTGCGCGGCTCCAAGCCGATGATCGACGAGAAGCTCGGCAAGATCGTCCCGCTCGAGCGCCACGGGCTGAAGGTCATGTCCATGGGCTTCATGCTGGAGGAGGCCGACGCGGTGGTGTGGCGGGGGCCGATGCTGGGCAAAGCGCTTCAGCAGTTCATCGAGGACGTCGCCTGGGGTGCCCTGGACTACGTGGTCGTCGACATGCCGCCGGGGACCGGCGACGTGCAGCTCAGCCTCGCGCAGCTCTTGCCGGTGGCGGGCGTGGTGGTCGTCACGACGCCCCAGGACGTCGCGTTCGCCGACGTGCGGCGGGCCATCAAGATGTTCGAGATGACGCGGACCAAGGTCTTGGGCCTGGTCGAGAACATGAGCCACTTCGTGTGCCCGAGCTGCGGCACCGGCCACCAGATCTTCGGCGCGAGCCGCATCGAGGCCCACGCCAAAGCCCACGGCCTGGAGGTCCTCGCGCAGCTCCCGCTGGACGTGGTGACCGCGGTCGCCGCCGACGCCGGCGAGCCCATCGTGGTGGCCGAGCCCGACTCGCCCGCCGCCGCCGAGTACGCGCGGCTGGCCGGCCAGGTCGCCCAGAGGCTGGCGATCTTGAGCCACGGCCAGGACGCCCCCGCGTCGAAGTTCGCGTCTTTCTTTGAGGGAAAGCCCAGCTAAATCGACGACTTGGCGGCCGCGCTCAGCCCGCCCAGGCGCGGGCTGCGCAGATGCCGAGCGCGCAGCCGGCCAGCCCCAGCCCGACGCTCGCCAGCACATAGGTGAGCGCGGGCCCGGGGCGGCCGGCCATGAAGAGCCCGACGGACTCGACGCCGAAGGTCGAGAACGTCGTGAAGGCGCCGAGGAAGCCCACGGCCAAGAAGACCTGCACGCCGCGGGACACATGGGCGCCGGGGGCGCCGGTCCTCGCGACCTCGAGCAGCGCGCCCAAGGCGAGGCAGCCCAGCAGGTTCACGGCCAGGGTCCCCCAAGGGAACGCGTCGCCCCACAGCCGCCGAGCCTGAAGGCCGACGCCGTACCGGGCGAGCGCGCCGAGGGCGCCGCCAGCAGCGATGAGCACGAGGTCACGCACACGGCGGATTGTGGCGCAGCTCGCCCGCGCCGGCCAATTCAGCGCAACCGGGCGGGGTCGCCCGGTCTGAGCCGGGCCAGGGCGGCGCCGCCGCGGGGGCGGTGCTAGGCTCTGCCGATGCCCGTCGGTCCCCCCAGCGCAGCGGTCCTCATCGCGGTCCTCGTCCTGCTGCTGCTCGCCCTCGCCCTCGGCGCCGCCCTGGGCCTGGCGCTGGCGCGGCGGCGGGTCCGAGGTGCCGTCGAGCTGAGCCGCCAGCTCGGTGTCGAGGGCGAGATCACGGCGGAGTCCTGCCTGGTCGCGGCGGGCTACGCCATCGTGCGGCGGCAGGCCGCGGAGGCCGTCGCCATGGTGGTCGACGGCGACGAGCAGCACGCCCTGGTGCGCGTGGACTTCCTGGTCAGCCGGGCCGGCAAGATCTACGCCGCCGAGGCCAAAGGCGGCGCGACCGCCGCAGACCCAACCTACGCCCCCACCCGCCGGCAGCTCCTGGAGTACGCGGTGACCTTCGACGTCGACGGCGTCCTGCTGGTCGACGCCACCCGCGGCCGCATCCACGCGATCGACTTCCCGGGCCTGCGGGACTCTTAGGTATCAGCGCCCCACCGATCCGCCGAAAAACCAACGCCAACCTCTTCGATGTGGAAATAGGACCTCGGAGGTCCTACTCTCCGCCGTGCCGCATCGAGGCTCCCTCGAAGTCGGCGACTCACACATCTGCGTGACACCTCGCACCGCCCTATGGATACTGCCCGCCGCCTGGAGGACTCGCGTCGCTCGTCATCACGGGCCCCCGTGTCTCCTCCGCCTCTGGAGGTCGACTCCCCATGACATTGTCGAACCCGACCGCAGCCCCTTCGCCCAAAAACGCAGGTCTTGAGCGCAGGGCGCTGGACCAGGTGGTCATCCGGTTCGCCGGCGACTCCGGCGACGGCATGCAGATCACCGGCTCTCAGTTCACCGAGACCACCGCGGTCGCCGGCAACGATCTCGCGACCTTCCCGGACTTCCCGGCCGAGATTCGCGCGCCCGCCGGCAGCACCTTTGGCGTGTCCGCGTTCCAGATCCACTTCGCCAACCACGACATCCTCACGCCGGGCGACGCCCCGGACGTCTTGGTCGCGATGAACCCGGCGGCCCTGAAGGTCAGCCTCGCCGACCTCAAGGAAAACGGCCTGCTCATCGTCAACACCGGCGCCTTCACCAACAACAACCTGAAGAAGGCCGGCTACGCGGTCAACCCGCTACAAGACAAGAGCCTTGAGCCCTACCGTCTCATCGCGATCGACGTCTCCAAGCTGACCCTCGACGCGGTGAAACACCTGTCGATCAGCCAGAAGGACTCGCTGCGCTGCAAGAACTTCTGGACCCTGGGCTTGATGTACTGGCTCTACGGGCGGGACACGGCGTCGACGATCGCTTGGCTCCGGCGGAAGTTCAAAAAGCGCCCCGAGCTGGCGGAGGCCAACATCGTCGCGATGCACGCGGGCCACGCTTACGGCGAAACGGCCGAGCTCCCCAGCGAGGTGACGCCTTATTTCATCGACCGCGCCACGCTGGTGCCGGGCGAGTACACGAACGTCACCGGCAGCGCGGCGACGGCGTGGGGGCTGGTCACGGGCGCGAGCCTGGCCGGGCTGGAGCTGATGTTCGGCTCGTACCCGATCACGCCGGCCTCACCGGTGCTGCATGTGCTGGCAGGCCTCAAGGAGTACGGGGTCGTCACCTTCCAAGCGGAAGATGAGATCGCGGCGGTCTGCGCTGCCATCGGCGCTTCGTACGCGGGCGCGCTGGGCATCACCGCCAGCTCCGGGCCCGGCGTCGCGCTGAAGATGGAGGCCATCGGCTTGGCGATCTCGACCGAGCTGCCGCTGGTCGTCGTCAACGTCCAGCGAGGCGGCCCCTCGACGGGCCTGCCGACGAAGACGGAGCAGTCGGACCTGCTCCAGGCCGTGTGGGGCCGTAACGGCGACGCGCCGCTGGTGGTCCTGGCCGCCTCGACGCCGTCGGACTGCTTCGCGATGGCCATCGAGGCCGTCCGCATCGCCACGCGCTACATGACGCCGGTCTTCCTGCTCACCGACGGCTACCTGGCCAACGGTGCCGAGCCGTGGCGCATCCCGGACGTCAGCAGCTTCGAGCCCTTCCCGGTCACGTTCCGCACCGAGGTCGAGGGCTTTCACCCCTTCCTCCGCAACGACGAGCTGACGCGAAACTGGGCCATCCCCGGCACCCCCGGCTTGGAGCACCGCATCGGCGGCCTCGAGAAGGCCTACGACTCCGGCAACGTGTCCTACGACGACGCCAACCACCAGAAGATGACCTGGGTGCGCGACGAGCGCATCCGCCGCATCGCCGACCAGGTCGACGAGCAGGGCGTCAGCCTGGGCGAAGACACCGGCGAGCTGGTCGTGGTGGGCTGGGGCTCGACCTACGGCGCCATCCACCAAGCGGTGAAGAACGCGCGCCGCTCGGGCCTCTCGGTGTCCCAGGTGCACATCCGCTACCTCAACCCGCTGCCGCGTAACCTCGGCGCGCTGCTCGCGCGCTACAAGCAGGTGCTGGTGCCCGAGATGAACAACGGGCAGCTCGTGAAGATCCTGCGCGCGGAGTACCTCGTCCCCGCCGAGCCCCTGAACAAGGTGTCCGGCAAGCCATTCAAGATCGCCGAGATCGAGCAAGCCATCCGCCAACGCCTGGAGAGTTGAACGCGCGACCCTCGAGTCACCCGTTTAGGAGATCCCCATCATGAGCGTCGCCGAACCGACCCCAAAGCTGACCCGCAAAGACTTCACCTCCGACCAGGAGGTCCGCTGGTGCCCCGGCTGCGGCGACTACGCCATCTTGGCGGCCGTGCAGCGCCTGCTGCCGGAGCTCGGCGTCCCGAAGGAGGACATCGTCTTCGTCTCGGGGATCGGCTGCGCGGCGCGCTTCCCGTACTACATGAGCACGTACGGCTTTCACACGATCCACGGCCGCGCGCCGGCGCTCGCGACCGGGATGAAGCTGGCGAATCCCAAGCTGGATATCTGGCTGGTCAGCGGTGACGGCGACGCGCTGTCCATCGGCGGCAACCACCTGATCCACTTGCTTCGCCGCGACGTGGACATGCAGTTCCTGCTCTTCAACAACCAGGTCTACGGTCTGACGAAGGGCCAGTACTCGCCGACCTCGGTCGTCGGCCAGCGCACACCCTCGTCGCCCATGGGCTCGGTGGACAACGCCATGTCCGCCGCCGAGCTGGCGCTGGGGGCCGGGGCGCGCTTCGTCTCGCGCTCGGTGGACACCGACCTCAAGCACCTCCCGAAGGTGCTCGAGCGAGCCCACGAGCACCGCGGGACCTCGCTGGTCGAGATCTTTCAGAACTGCGTCGTCTTCAACGACAACGCGTTCGGCCACTTCACCGCGAAGGACGTCGCCGCGGACCGGCAGATCCTGCTTGAGCACGGTGAGCCGATGCTCTTCGGCGCCGACCACCAGAAGGGGCTGCGCGTCCGCCCCGGCGGCGGTGCGCAGCTCGAGGTCATCACGCTGGGTGAGGACGGCCTCGGCGTCGCCGACGTCCTGGTGCACGACGAGACGGACCGCGTGCTGGCGGGCGCACTGGCGCAGCTTCAGCCGCCGGCCTTCCCGGTGGCCCTCGGCGTCCTCTACTGCAACCCCGGCGTCACGACCTACGACCGCGCCGTCCGCGACCAGGTCGCCCAAGCCCGCGCCAAAAAGGGCGCCGGCGACCTCAACAAGCTCCTGCGCTCAGGCCACACCTGGAAGGTAGAGCTGTAGCTGACGGCCAGGGGGACGAGCGAGGGCCTTCCTGGTGGCGACGCGACCGAGGGCGCACGGAGGCGGACTCATGTCCGCCGCACACGCGACCCGATGGAAAGTGGAGTAGGCTGTAGCCGGCGGCCAGCCACCCGACGCCGTCCGGGCCCGACCCGACCCCGCCACCGTGCCGGCGGCCAGGGGGACGAGCGAGGGCCTTCCTGGTGGCGACGCGACCGAGGGCGCACGGAGGCGGACTCATGTCCGCCGCACACGCGACCCGATGGAAAGTGGAGTAGGCTGTAGCCGGCGGCCAGCCACCCGACGCCGTCCGGGCCCGACCCGACCCCGCCACCGTGCCGGCGGCCAGGGGGACGAGCGAGGGCCTTCCTGGTGGCGACGCGACCGAGGGCGCACGGAGGCGGACTCATGTCCGCCGCACACGCGACCCGATGGAAAGTGGAGTAGGCTGTAGCCGGCGGCCAGCCACCCGACGCCGTCCGGGCCCGACCCGACCCCGCCACCGTGCCGGCGGCCAGGGGGACGAGCGAGGGCCTTCCTGGTGGCGACGCGACCGAGGGCGCACG
>CAZNZH010000076.1:0-12406 GCA_964577445.1 uncultured Myxococcales bacterium | reverse complement strand
ACCCAGTGGCCGCCGACGATGATGCCATCACCGTCGTCGCAGCCGTCGCCACCGTCACCCACAATGCCCGCCGAGCCATTGGTCCCGAAGCCGGCCGTGGGCGACGTCCCGCCGGTCGGCGTCGTGCAGAAGTTGCAGACGTTCGGCTGAAACGCTGAGTCCCAGCCGGCGGCGCCGCCGGTACCGGGCGTCCCACCCGGAGCTGCGTTCCCCGCGACGCCGGCGCTGCTTGCGCTGGGCGGATTCGTCAAAGAATTCGAGTACTTCGGGCAATCTGCCTCGCCACCATTGCCGCCGTTGACCACGCCCACCGGGCAGGTGGTCGCTCCGCCCAGGCCGCCCTCGCGGCTGTGGACGGCGTTGACGCACTCGCGCGTACCGGTGTCGTAGGCGGTCGCCGTCGGGGTCTGGCCCGCCGCGCCATTCGCCCCCTTGAGGCCCGGAGCGCCGGCGCGTCCGGGCCCGCCCTTGCCGCCCAGGACGTCGAGGCTGCGGAACACGACCGTGTCGTCACAGTCATTGACGTAGAGCGCATAGCTGTTCGTGCACGTCGCCTCCTGCTGCGGCCCGCGCAGCTCGAAGCCCTGCACGACGGTGGAGCCGATCTCGCCGCCGGTGATGCCATTGCAGGTCAGCGTCGCGCGGTGCTTCGTCACGTCCCCGTTGCAGGCGGTCTGGGCCGCCGGCGTCGGCACGCCGCGGATGGTCGTCTTGTGGTCGAGGCGATGATGCTTGAGGAAATCCGAGCTGAAGCCGCCGTACAGGTCGATGCCGGCGATGAGGTTCACGTTCTCGTCGTAGGTGCCTCCAGCCACATAGACGTCCCGGAGGCCGGCCGTGCTGGCGATCTGCTGGCCCCGCGCGATGGTCTTCACCGGCATCTCGCGGGTCCCCGGGTTGGCGTCGTCGCCGGTGTTGATGCTGACGAACACCGAGTTGTCGACCTCGCCATCGACGCCGTCACAGTTGGCGTCCTCGAAGGTGGCGCTGCCACCCGGGCCGAAGGTCGGACCGTCCGGGAAGTCCGGCAGATCGATCGCGCCCTTGTACTCGCACTCGCAGGTGAGGCAGTCCTTGTCGACGTCGAAGAAGCCATCGTCGCAGGCGACGCAGCAGTTCGGCGAGCCGTCAGCCGAGTCGCAGATGCCGACGCCGTTCTTGATGCCGGGCTTGCTCACGCAGTTGACGTCGCAACTGCCGCACGCCGTATCCGCCGTGTAGAGATCGCCGGTCTTGAAGTCCTCGTCGATGGCGAGGTTACAGTTGTCGTCGAGGTAGTTGCAGACCTCGGCCTTGGGCGTCGGCGCGTCGCACACGTACCCGTCCACGCCCTTGCAGTCCGCGGTGCCGCTGCAGACGCCGAAAGTGTTCTCATTCTCACACGGGATACTGACCAGCCCATCGTCGGACGGGCCGTTGCAGTCATTGTCGAAGCCGTCGCAGATCTCGGCCGCCGGCTCGGCCGCAGTGCACCCGACCCAGCCAGCCGGCGGCGTGCACGTCTCAAAGCCGGTGCATTCACCGAACCCGTTGGACTTCGAGCAGAGCCGGAGAGCCCCGGCCTTGAGGGTGTCGCAAGCGCAGCTATTCGTCGTCGGCACGCAGACCGCCGTCTCAGCGCCCCCGCCCACGTTCGTGGCGGCCCCGCAGGTCGCGCCGCCAGGACAAACCTGGTCCGCGTCGCAGCTCGGCGCGCAGAAGCCGCCCCCGTCGATGGTGACGCACTTGCCCTGCATGCAGTCGTCGTCGGTCGCGCAGGACGTGCAGTAGCTGGCCGCGCCGCAGAACTTGGCGGAGAGCTTCACGGTCCCGTCGGGGCAGGTGTCGACTTCGCAGATCGGCGTCCCGCTCACCGGGACGGAGCACTTGGTCGTCGCCGCGCTGGTCAGCGTCAGGTCGCAGTTGTTGTTGCAGGTGCCACAATGCTCGACCGTCGCGTACTTGCCGTCGATCTTGAAGTCTTCGTCCGTGAGCCCATCGCAGTCATTGTCCACGAAGTCGCACGACTCGACCGCCGCCACGGCCGCCGAGCAGTCCACCCAGCCCTGCGCCGGCTGGCAGGTCTCGCTGCCTGTGCAGGTGCCGATGGCGTTCGTCGACTCGCACGGCCGCTTCAATCCAGCGGTCGTGGCGTTACAGTCGCAGGTCCCGTTCAGCGGCGCGCAGTGGGTGCCGCCTTCGCTGCCGTCGAGGTTTTGGACGTCGCTGCACACGGTGTTTGCCGACACGCAGTCGGCCGCGGTGGTGCACGGAGTGGTGCAGAAGTTCCCGCCCGCGAGGGCCTTGCAGACGCCACCGCTGCAGTCCGCGTCGGCGGTGCAGGCCTGACAGAAGGTGCTGAACCCGACGCAGGTGACCGCGTCCACTTGGACCTTCCCAGAATCACACACGTCGATGGTGCAGGTCGCGACGTCGTCGGCCACGACGCACTTGCCGGTGCCGCCGGACACCGCCGTGGCGCAGTTGTTGCCGCACTCACCGCAGTGCTGCTTCGTGTCGTAGATGCCGCCGGTCTGAAAGCCCTCGTCGGTGACCCCGTCGCAGTTGTTGTCTTTGCCGTCGCAGGTTTCGGCCACAGGCTCTGCTGCGTTGCACACATAACCCAGGCTGCCCAAGCAGGTCTCGGTCCCCGCGCAGGTCCCGAGCGCGTTGGTCTTCGTGCAGTCGCGCGGCGTGGAGTGACCCTCGTCGATGACCCCGTTGCAGTTGTCGTCGAGGCCGTTGCAGATCTCTTCGCTCGGCACGCTCGCCGTGCATGCGCTCCAGCCGGCCGTGATGTCGCAGGTCTGGTTGCCGGTGCAGGTGCCGATCTCGTTTTTGTTCGAGCAGCCGCGGACCGTGCCGTCATCTTCGTTGGTGCGGCAGGTGCAGCTCTCGTTGGTCGGGTAGCACAGCTTGGCCCCGTCCAGCTCTTGGCAGCCGAAGCCGCTGGCGCAGCTATCGAGCGCTCCGCAGGGGTCGAGGCAGAAGCCCTTCTTCCCGGTCGGTTCATCGAAGAGCACGCACTTGCCGGCGTTGCAGTCCTGGTTGTCGTTGCACGAGTCACAGGCCAACACGGGCGGCGTGCAGATCGACACGCTGTCGCCGCCGAGCGGCACGAAGCGGCAGCGCCAGTCGCAGGGGCAAAGGCTGCCCGTGTCGCACGCGTCCGAGCACACCCCGATCCCGTCGGGGCCGGCGTAGCAGATGCCGGTGGGGCAGTCGGCGTTCGAGTTACACGGGCCGAACTTCGGCGGCGCCGCAGGAACGCACACAGGCCCGGTGTCCTTCGTGTCCGAGGCGTCCGAGGCGTCCGCGTCCGGCGCGCTGACCTCGGAGTCGCTCTCCCCTTGACCGACGATCTCGCTGCCCGTGCATGCGGCGAGCAGACCGACGGCGGCGAAGGCGACGCAAATTGACCGTCTCATGGCGTTCCATCCCTTGCGATCGTCCAGCGGACCGCGACGCGCAGCCCATCGCGGGCTGCTGCTGTTTGGCTACTGGTGGCTCTGTAAACTAGCAGTTTTCGAGGTCGCCCTGCAACCGGGCTCGCGGGCGCCGCGACGTCATCAGCACGCGCAGGCGCGCTCTCGTGGCGGGGTTCCGAATCCCTGGCATCGTGCCCCTGCCGACCACCGCGTGCAACACATCTTCGCGCCCGACCTTGGGCTCACCCAGCGCTGGCGGTACACTCACGTCGTGGGCGCGGTCCGCGCGAGGACGTCCGCGCAGCCCCAACGGGTGGCCGGCTGAATAGCGCCCCGCGGGTCGCGTCCGAATGGCTATCGTCAAGGATCTCGGGCATCACGCTGAGACGCTGGACCGGAGGCCGCCATGCAGACACGCCCACTCGCCCGAATCGCCCCCGCGCTCTTCGCGCTGCTCCTGGTGGCCGTCCCCGCGGCCCACGCCGAGACGGCGGCGGAGACTCAGGTAGAGCAAGCCTGGCGCTACGAGCTGCGCGCGCTCGGCGGCCGCGCCGGGGAGGTGGTCATGACCCTCGGCGGGCCCCACAGGTTCGGCGCGCGCCTGCTGCGCTCGGTCCGCATCGAGGTCAAGACGGACGGCATGGCCGCGCGGCTCTTTCCGGCGGTCGCCGACGGCACCTCCTGGATCGATGGCGATTGGCTGCCAGTGCGCGCCGACTGGACCGGCTCGATCAACGCCGACAAGCGCGAGATCCGCTACAAGTACCGAGGAAATCGCGCCAAGGGCGAGTACAAGCGGGGCGGGCAGGTGCTGCTCTCCTTTGACGACGCGGCGCCCGACCGCACGGTCGACACCGTGAGCGTCCTGACCTGGATCATGAGCCGCGAGATGACCCCCGGCTCCGAATACCATCGGCCCTACTTCGACGGTCGTCGCTTCTTCGACATGGTCGCCACGGTCGGGAAATCCAAGGAGATCTCGCTGCCGGTGGGGCTGCGCGAGGCGTACCCCGTCTCGGTGACCATGACCCACGGCAAGATCCGCTACCAGATGGTCGTGTGGGTCGGCGCGTACGCCCGGGTGCCCTACAAGACCGCCTTTGATTTCAAGCCGCTGGGCGGGCTTGAGATGGTACTGACCAGCCTGAGTCAAGGCTGACGGGGTCAGGCTGGCGTCAGGTAGCGCGCGACGATGCGCTTCTCGAGGCCCGCGGCGAACCGGACACGCAGCACCGCGTCCGCACCCGCGCCCGAGACGTCCAGCACGGTCCCCTCGCCAAAGGACGGGTGAAAGACCCGCGATGATGGGCCCAGCGCCACTTCGGCTTGGCTGAAGGACTCGTAGTCCGGCATGGCGTGGGCGTAGCTCGGCTCGGGCGGGCGCCCCGGGGCCTGTCGCGGCTCGGGCGCACGCCGCGGTGCCGCCCGCGGCGAGAAGTCGTCGTGAAAGCGCGTGACCCGCCGGCCGCCGTCGTCTTCGGTGATGGCCGCCTTCGGGAGATCGCGCAGAAACGGGCTGACCACGGTGGGCAGGGTGGTCCCGAACCGCCGCCGCAGCTCCGCGTAGGTCAGGTGCAGCACATGCCGCGCCCGCGTGCAGGCGACGTAGGCCAGGCGGCGCTCCTCGGCGGTGCCTCCCTCCTCGTTGGCGCTGTTGAAGTGTGGGAAAAGCCCCTCCTCCATGCCCGTCACGAAGACGACGTCGTACTCGAGGCCCTTGGCGTTGTGGGCCGACATCATGACCACCGCGTCGCTGCCCAGCTCGGCGCTGTCGACGGCGGCGACCAGCGCGACCTGCTCGAGGAAGTTGTCCAAGCGCGCGTCGCCCGTGGATTGGGCGTGCTCGCTCATCGCGTTGGCCAGCTCCTTGATGTTCTCGATGCGAGCGTCGGCCTCGGGGCTCCCCTCGGCCTTGAACTGGGCGACGAAGCCCGTCTCGTCCAGCACCGCCCCCATGATCTCCAGGGCTGACCCCTCGGCCGCCCGCGCCATCAGCCGCTCCATGAGCGCGACGAAGGGGCGCAGCTTCTTCTGGGTGGCGCCGGTGCCCGATGTTGCGAGGTGGCAGCAGGCGTCCCAGAAGCCGGTGCCCTGGTCCAGCGCCTCGTTGCGGATGGTCTCGACGGTCTTCGCGCCGATGCCGCGCGTCGGGGTGTTGATGATGCGCTCAAACGCGATGGTGTCGGCCGGGTTCACAGCCGCCCGCAGGTAGGCCAGGACGTCTTTGACCTCGGCCCGCTCGTAAAAGCGCAGCCCCCCGATGACGACGTAGGGCACGCCCGAGCGCCTCAGCGCGTCCTCGAAGACACGGCTCTGCGCGTGGGTGCGGTAGAAGATCGCCATCTCGCGCAGCGCGTAGTCGCCGCGTAGAGCGTGGATGCGCCGCACCACGTAGTCGGCCTCCGCCTGGTCGGTGGCGGCCGCGAACACGCGCACACGGGCGCCGCCGTCGCGCTCGGTCCACAGCGTCTTGTCGTGGCGGTCGGTGTTTCGCGCGATGAGCGAGCCGGCGACCGACAAGATGTTCGCGCTCGACCGGTAGTTCTGCTCGAGGCGCACCACCTCAGCGCCCTCAAAATCCTTCGAAAACCCCAAGATGTTTGCGACCTCGGCGCCACGCCAGCGGTAGATGCTCTGGTCGTCGTCACCGACCACGCAGATGCGCTGCTCGTCGCCCAACACGGCCTTGAGGAACTCGTACTGCACGTGGTTGGTGTCCTGGAACTCGTCGACCAGGATGTAGCGCCACCGCTGCTTGTACTCGCTGGCCACCAGCGGGTTTTCGCGCAGGATGCGCAGCGGCATCGACAGCAGATCCCCGAAATCCAGCGCCTTCGCCTCGCGCATGCGCTGCTCGTAGCGTCGAAACACCGCCAGCCGCGGGTCGCTCGCCCCCAGGCGCTTGTGGGCGCCCAGCTCGTCGGGCCCCCAGCCGCGCTGCTTGGCGCGATCGATGAACGCCTGCATGCCCTTGGGGTCGACCAGGCTGCTCGAAAACCCGAGCTGGTCGATACATCGCGCCAACATCGCCCGCTGATCCGCTGAGTCGTAGATGACGAAGTGCGGGTCCACGCCGACCAGCGCCCCGTGTTGGCGCAGCATCCGCACGCCGATGCGGTGGAAGGTCCCCAGCCACAGGTCCTCCGCGGCGTCGCCCAGCAGGTCCCGGCAGCGCTCGCGCATCTCCTGCGCCGCCTTGTTGGTGAAGGTGACCGCCAAGATCTCCCAGGGGTGTAAGCCCCCGTGTCGCACCAGCCACGCGACCTTGCGCGTGATCACCCGCGTCTTGCCCGAGCCGGCGCCGGCCAGCACCAAGAGCGGCCCGTCGTTGGCCAGCACGGCCTCGCGCTGAGGCGCGTTCAAGCCCTCGAGGATGTCTTCGTCGTCGTGTGTCGCCATAGGGCGCGGACCCTGGCAGCCGCTCCCGGCCGCCGTCAAGGGCGAGCGCCGATCCCCGCCCGGATCCGCCCCGAGCTACTCGACAGTGACTGACTTCGCGAGGTTTCGGGGCTGGTCGACGTCGGTGCCTTTGAAGTCGGCCATGTGGTACGCGATGAGCTGCATCGGCAGCGCGCACACCATCGGCAAGATGCGCTCGGGCACGGCCGGCACCGGGATGGCGATGTCGCCCATGGCGGCCGTCTCGTCGTCGCCCTCGGTGTGGATGACGATGACCGGGCCGCCGCGCGCCTTCACCTCTTGCAGGTTCGAGCGCACCTTGTCGTGGTGGGCGTCCCGCGGCGCCAGGACCACGGTCGGCACGGTCTCGTCGATGAGCGCTATCGGCCCGTGCTTCATCTCGCCCGCGGCGTAGCCCTCCGCGTGGATGTAGCTGATCTCCTTGAGCTTGAGCGCCCCCTCGAGCGCCAACGGGAAGAGCGGCCCGCGGCCCATGAAGAGCATCGACTTGGCCTCGTGCCACGCCCGGGCGACGGCGAGGTACGGGTCGTCGTGCTGCAGCATGCGCTCCATGGACGCCGCAGCGCTCACCAGGCCCTCCAGCTCCGCGCGCATCGTGTCGTCGTCCAGGCGCCCGGCCAGGCGCCCAAAGTGAAGCGCCAGCAGGTGCAGCGCGGCGACCTGGGTCGAGAAGGCCTTCGTCGACGCCACGCTGATCTCGGGCCCGGCGTGGGTGTAGAGCGTGCCGTCGGATGCCCGCGGAATCGACGCCTCCATGACGTTACACACCGAAAAAACCTTGGCGCCGTGCGCCTTGGCGTCCTTCATGGCGGCCAGGGTGTCGGCGGTCTCACCGGACTGACTCACCGCGATGAAGAGCGTCCGCGCGTCCATGGGCGCCCGCCGGTAGCGCAGCTCGCTGGCCAGCTCGACGTGCGGCGACAGCCCCGCGAGGTCCTCCATGAGATAGCGGCCGACCATGCCGGCGTGCCAGCTCGTCCCGCACGCGACCACGTAGATCCGCGAGACCTCCGCGAGCTCTCTGGCGCTCAGCTCCAGCTCGGGCAGGTCCACCGCCAGCCGCTCGAGCGACACCCGCCCGCGCAGCGTGTTCGCCACCGCGTCCGGCTGCTCGTGGATCTCCTTGAGCATGAAGTGCTTGTAGCCGCCTTTCTCCGCCAGGCTCGGCGACCAGGCGATGGTCTTCTCCTGTATCGGGACCTCCGCGCCGTCGATGATGCGTCGCACCACGACGCCATCCGCCCGTATGTTTGCGATGACGCCATCATCGAGGAATACCATCCTGCGCGTGTGCGAGAGGATCGCGGGAATGTCGCTGGCGACGAAGTTCCGGCCGTCGCCCAGCCCAAGCACCAAGGGGCTGGCCAGCCGCGCCGCGATCAATTGCCCCGGCTGCTCCGCGTCGACCACGACCACGGAGTAGGCGCCCTCGAGGCGGCGCACGGCCTGCAGGACGGCCTCCTCCAGCTCCAGCCCCCGCTGGCGGTTTTGCCACACCAGATGCGCGATGACCTCGGTGTCGGTCTCGCTCGTAAACGTATGCCCCGCCGCGATGAGCTCGCGCTTGATGGGCAGGTAGTTCTCGATGATGCCGTTGTGCACCACCGCCACCGACCCCACCCAGTGCGGGTGCGCGTTGTGCTCGGTCGGCCCGCCGTGGGTCGCCCAGCGCGTGTGCCCGACGCCCAGCGTCCCGTCGATGGGGCTCTGCGCCACCGCCTCGATGAGGTTCATCAGCTTGCCGCGCGCCCGCCGCGTCTCGAGCTTCCCGTCCGAGACCACCGCGATACCGGCGGAGTCATAGCCTCGGTATTCCAGCCGCTGCAGCCCATTGAGCAGGATCTGCGCGCAGGGGTCCGGCCCGATATATCCAATGATTCCGCACATATTCGTCTCCGGGACTCAGCGCTTGTCGGGTCGGGCCTTGTCGCGCGCCGCGTCCTCGCGGGGCTTGCGGTGGCGCTCGTCGTAGTGCTCGTGGACGGTCTGAGCGATGCGGCTGAGCACCAGCGCGCCCTCGGGCACGTCGCGCGTGACCGTGGTGCCCGCGGCGACCGTCGACCGCCGGCCCAGCCGCACGGGCGCCACCAACTGGGTGTCCGACCCGATGAAGACCTCGTCCTCGATGATGGTGCGGTATTTGTTTGTCCCGTCGTAGTTGCAGGTGATGGTGCCGGCGCCGATGTTGACCCGGTGGCCGACCGAGCAGTCGCCCAGATAGCTCAAGTGGTTCACCTTCGAGCCATCGCCGATCACGGCCTTCTTCAACTCCACGAAATTACCGGCCTTCGCACACGCGCCGAGCACAGTCCCCGGCCGCAGGTGGGTGAAGGGCCCCGCCGTCGCGCCCGCGCCGACGTGGGTGTCCTCGGCCACCACGTAAGGCAGCAAGTGCGCGCCATCGCTGACGACCACGTCCCGCAGCACGCAGCCGGCGTCGATCCGCACGTTGTCGCCGATGCGCGTGCCGCCCAAAAGCTGCACGCCCGGCCCGATGATCGTGTCGCGGCCGACCTCGACGGGCCCCTCGATGCGGATGGACTCCGGCGTCTGAAGCGTCACCCCCGACTCCATGAGGCGCCGGCGCCGGTCCGCCAGCATCGCCTCTTCCAGCTCCGCAAGCTGCGCCCGCGTGTTGATGCCCGACACGCGCCACGGCTCGCCCAGCAGGTGCGCCTGGACCGCGTGCCCCGCGGCGGCGGCCAGCTCGACCACGTCGGTCAGGTACACCTCGCCCTGGGCGTTGTCGCTGCCGATCCGATCGATGCTGCCTAGCAGAACGTCCCGCCGGACCACGTAGATCCCCGCGTTCACCTCGTCGATCGCCCGCTCGGCCTCGCTGGCGTCGCGGTGCTCGACGATGCGCCGCACGCCCCCGGCCTCGTCGCGCACGATGCGCCCGTAGCCGGTGGGGTCGACCAGCCGGAAGCTCAGCACCGTCAGCGCCGCCCCGGACGCCTCGTGCGCGGCCAGCAGCTCGCGCAGGGTCTCCGCGTTGAGCGCGGGCGTGTCCCCGCAGAGGATCAGCACCTCGCGCGCCTCGGCGATCGCGGCCTTCGCCGCGCGCACCGCGTCGCCGGTCCCCCGTGGCTCCGCCTGCACGGAGAAATCCAGTCGCCGCCCGGGCAGCTCCGCCTCGAGCGCGTCACGCACCGGCTGGCCATCGGGCCCGACGACCACCGCCACGCGGTCCGCTCCGGCCCCCAGCGCCGCCTCGACCGGCCACGCGACCATCGTCCGACCCAGCACCGGGTGCAGCACCTTCACGCGGTCGGACCTCATCCGGGTCCCGCGCCCAGCGGCCAGCACCACCGCGACGATGGCGGCGTTGGACCTCTCGATCTCACTGACTTCCATGGCGCCTCCAAGCCCCGCATCGTAATCCGGCGGCCCGCTCGCGGCTATCTCAACCTGCGGGGCCTTGGCGCGGCCCGCTGGTCCGGTGTAGAAGCCGCGGAGGGCACCGCGACGCACCCGGCACCCAGTCACGACGTGAGGAATCGATGGTCACCAAAGCCGACACGATCTGGTTCGATGGCGAGCAGCGCCCCTGGGACAGCGCCAACGTCCACATCCTCACGCACACGCTGCATTACGGCCTCGGCGTCTTCGAGGGGATCCGCGTGTACCGCCGCGCCGACGGCCAGAGCGCCGTGTTCCGCCTGCGCGAGCACATCGAGCGCCTCGCCAGCGGCGCCAAGATGATGACGATCCCGCTGCGCTATAGCGTAGACGAGCTGATGGCGGCCTGCGTCGAGACCTGCCGGCTCAACGGCCTCGCCGAGTGCTACGTGCGGCCCATCGCCTTCATCGGCGAGGGCGCGATGGGCGTCGCCGCCATGGAGAACCCGACCCACGTGGCCATCGCCGCCTGGCCGTGGGGCGCCTATCTGGGCGATGAGGGCCTCGCGAAGGGCGTGCGCCTGAAGACCTCGACCTTCGTGCGCCCCCACGTCAACAGCCAGCTCCACAAGGGCAAGGTCTGCGGGCACTACGTCAACTCGATCCTCGCCAAGCGGGAGGCGATCCTCGACGGCTACGACGAGGCGCTGATGCTGGACACCCAGGGCTTCGTCAGCGAGGCCAGCGGCGAAAACATCTTCTGCGTGCGCGGCGGCGACATCTACACGCCCCCCTTCGGCGCGGCGATCCTCGGCGGGATTACGCGGGACACGCTGATGACGCTCGCCGCCGATCTCGGGCTGCGGGTCTTTGAGCAGCCCGTGACCCGCGACATGCTCTACCTCGCCGACGAGGTCTTCATGTGCGGCACGGCGGCCGAGGTGACGCCCGTGCGCGAGCTGGACCGCCGCGTCATCGGCAGCGGCGCGCGCGGCCCGGTGACCGAGCTCTTGCAGACCCGCTACTTCGACGTCGTGAAGGGCAGCGACGACAGCCACCCCGAGTGGTTCACCCGCTTTGAGGTCGCGGCGCGCTGATGGCGGGCCGGGCCGAGCTGAGCGATCCGGCCGCGGCGAGCGCTGCGCGATGAGCGTAGCGCCCGCCCAAGCTCGCCAGGCTTGGGAGCGCTGGCGGCGGGTGCTCGCGGGCGAGGCCCTGCCGGCGGCGGTGCTCGACCTGGACGCGGTGGACCGCAACCTCGCGATCTTGCTGGCGCATATGGGCGCTACACCCATCACGCTGCGGCCGGCGTCGAAGTCGCTGCGGGTGCCGTGGCTGCTGCGCTACCTGCTCGACGCGGGGAGGGGCCGGCTATCGGGGGTGATGACCTACGCGGCCGGGGAGACGGCGCTCTTGGCCGAGCAGGGCTTTGACGACCTTCTCTTGGCCTACCCGGTGGGTCGCCGGCCCGACGCCGACCTGCTGGCCGGCCTCGCCGCGGCGGGCAAGAACGTGCGGGTGGCCATCGATCACCCGGACCACGTCTCGCTCTTGGAGGCCTCAGCCGCCGCAGCGGGCGCCGCGTTGTCGGTGTGTATCGACGTGGACGTCTCGTGGCGGCCGCTGGGCGGGCGGCTTCACTTCGGCGTGCGCCGCAGCCCCATCCGCGGCGCCGCCGACGCGGTGGCCCTGGGCCGGCTGGTCACGGCGGCCCCGCACCTGCGCCTGGACTCGGTGCTGGCCTACGAGGCGCAGGTCGCCGGCATCCGCGACAAGACCCCCGGCAGCCGCCACCTGGACCCCATCCGGCGGGTGGTCAAGGCGTGCTCCATCGCGCTGGCGGCCGCGCGCCGCGCCGAGGTCGTCGGCGCGCTCCGGGCGGACGGCCACACCATCACGGTGGTCAACGGCGGCGGCACCGGCAGCGTGGACTCCACCAGCCGCGACCCCACGGTGACCGAGCTGACGGCCGGCTCCGGCTTCGTGTGCTCGCACCTCTTCGACGGCTACGGCGGGCTCCCCTTTGAGCCGGCGCTCTTCTTCGCGCTCTCGGTGGTCCGGCGCTCCGACCCCGACCACATCACCTGCGGCGGCGGCGGCTACGTCGCGTCGGGCCCGGCCGGAGCCGACCGGCTGCCCGTGGTGCACCTCCCGCCCGGCTTGCGCCCGCTCGCGATGGAGGGCTTCGGCGAGGTGCAGACGCCGTTTCATCTGGGGCCCGGCGCGCCGGCGTTGGG